>CAZXQI010000016.1:23034-42122 GCA_964643005.1 uncultured Saprospiraceae bacterium
GAACCAGACGAAGGGTTTACCGTCGCACTCTACAACCCCGTCAATGCCGATATTGTCACGGCAACTGCCAATGGCCTCATTCTAAATGACGACGATAGCAGTTGTCCTGATGAACGCGATATTACAGGTGCTATTCAAAGCGACACCTACCAGGCGGCGCTGGAGATCACTTCTGACGGTGCGATATCCATTGGGAATATTGTCATTTTCAAAGCGGGAAACGGCATCAAATTACAACCAGGCTTTGAAGTAAAATTAGGAGCCGTGTTTGAAGCATTGATTGAAGTTTGCACGCCATTCAAACCTGTTATCTCAAAGGATAAATAAATTTCCACGTACAGCCACCTTAAAAAAATACTATCAGGCCAAAAAGAACAGTACCATGGAGGGGGCTTCGCTGTGTTTGCTAAAGGGGCTTTACTGCGTTCCAGAACATTCCAAAATTCTTGGAACAGGACGAAAAAATAGTTTAGACGTCTGCATTTAAATTAGTTTTTTTGTCCTTTTCGAATGCCAGGAATGCGAGTGTGAAGAGTTTTAATTTACTAATTTAAAAATGTGCTAAAGAAAATGCATTACATTAAATCTAAACTGACAGGGGGGCGGTCGCTCTTTCGTCGCAGATACCTCAAAGTTCTTTTCGTATTCATTTTTGCCATTTCCTTTATCGGGCAATCTGCCGACGCTCGTTCAGTCTATCGCACCAATTACGACGGCTTTGGCGCCGGCTTCTGCATTTCAGGCTCAGAAGATTATTCCCTGGCCAGTTTATGTACTCCGCTTTTTTTCTATGGTTGCACCGACGACTATCTGGAGGAATTCCATCTTTCGGGAGAAAACGGGTCTGAGATAAGCAGGCAGGTCTTCTCCTGCGACGGCGAATATGTAAATCTCAGTTCAGAGTCAGTTGAACTCAGTCCGGGTTCAACCTATGGTCTCAGCGCTGTCACCACTTATTCTTCCGACTTGGTTACTATCTGGCTGATAGATGAAAATGGCCAGGCTACGCTGGTCACGGCATCTTTTGACGCAGGAGGCGGCGCTACGGCCGATTTGGTAGTTCCTCCATCGCTTCCCGGCGGGGAATATACCCTCCGCATTATGGTCACATTCTCGGATGTACCAGTTAATGAATGCGACCCAGGCGATTTCGCTTTTGGCCAGACGGTTGATTATACGGCAATTTTACCCTTAGCTTCGAGTTGTTCCGGCGCCCCCGCAGGCGGTACGGCTTCAGTTAATCCGTCTAGTGGTAATCCAAATTCAGCTTATACGGTTTCTTCCTCAGGGTATGAAAATTCTTTAGATTTGGAATACCAGTGGCAATCGAGCACCAACAGCGGCTCCTGGACAGATGAAGGTCCTTCGAGCGGCACATATTCTCCATTTGCCGCTATTGCTCCAGGAGTTGCCGGCTCACAGGTGGAGTGGAGACTGCGCATTACCTGCACCAATGGCAACTCCGTCGGCTATTCAACTACCGCCACTTTTATTGTTACAGAGGCTATTTATTGCAAGCCGAGCTACAGTTATTCGGGAGACAGGCTTTCAAAGGTGGTAACCAGCGGAGCTTCTTCCGATATAAACTATACCAATTCGATAGGAGGCGTTCATTCCGATCAGACTGCCATCGTGCTTGAGGCTTTTCCAAATCAACAGTTTGATCTTACCACCACCTATTTTGGCGGAGTCCAAACCATCGGAATATGGATTGACTGGAACAAGGATGGAAACTTCGCCGACGCCGGTTTTCCTGAGCGATATGCACTGTCAAACAGTTCCAGTGCAGATCAGACTTTTAGCATTCAAATTCCAGGAGGTATCGGTTCAGGAGATTACATCATACGGGTTAGAGGTTCTTTTGATTTTTTTGGAGATATGCCGGCTCAGGGGGATGCTTTTGCCTGTAATCATCAGTCCTACGGAAGTTCAGCAGATTTTACGCTGAGAGTCAGCCTTCCGCCTGGCTGCGCTGCGCCAATTAATTTAGTCGTTGACAATATAAGCGATCACACAGCAGACATTAGCTGGACGGCTATTGGCAGCGAGACCGACTGGATTATTGCCTGGGGCGAAGCGGGTTTTGACCCCGACAACGAAGGGGATACAGACGAGGTTCAGACTACTCCGGCTTATACTATCCAGGGTCTGGATCCGGGCGTCAGCTACGAGGTATATGTCAAAGCAGATTGCGGCTCTGAAGAAAGCGCATGGTCGGTAAAAGTTGCCTTTAATACCTTCGAAGAACTGGCGACCCTCCCCTACAATCACGATTTCTCATTCAATGATTTTTCATTTGTCAATGGCGGCCAGGCCAATAAATGGGCTTATGGATCTGCGGCGGGCAATCCGGAAAATGCCATTTATATATCCAATAACGGAGGCGCCAACAATGCATATTCGACTCCCAATTCCAGCGTGGCTCACGCCTACAGAGATTTCATTATACCACCTGCATCTAATTACGCTGTTTTCAGTTTCGACTGGAGAGGAGTCGGGGAAAGATTTAATGGCGCCAACTATGACTACATGAGGGTGTGGTTAACGCCTTCCTCTTTTAATCCTCAGGCGGGCGTCCAGATTACCGCCGGAAATGGAAGAATACAGGTAGGAGATCACTTCAATCAGCAAAGTACCTGGGAAACCTATACCAACCCTTCCTTAGATTTAAGCAGCTTTTCCGGCCAGATCATGCGCTTAGTGTTTGAGTGGAGAAACGATGCCTCCGGGGGCGCCCAGCCGCCGGCAGGAGTTGATAATATCTCCCTGGAACTGTACCAGGACTGCGAGGGAGTTTCCGATCCGGGGCAAACGTTCGCCAGCGTTGCCAGCGCCTGTTCGGGAGTTAACTTTGAACTTTCTTTAGAAAATATCTTTTCAGAATCGGGAATTACTTACCAATGGGAAAGCGCTGACGACCAAGAGTTTACATCCAACGTCGTCCAATTGGGGACTGCCTCCGTCCAAACAACCTCCCAGTCTTCACCCCGATGGTATCGTTGTGTAGTCGCCTGCGAATACGGAGGATCCGAAAGCTCCACGCCCGTGTTCGTAAATCTGGAAGGCGCCTGCCAGTGCAGCAGTTATTGCTCCACTTCTAATGGCAGCGGCGGCGCCTGCATCGTATCAGTAGATCTAAATACGCTTGCAGCCACAACAGCGGCCTGCGTCCCTCCTCCAGGCTACACCCTGAAATCTGAAACTACCACTTTGCTCAGGGGTATCACCTACTCCCTGACAGTAACGACTAATTTAGAGCAGTATGAAGGCGCCATTGTATCCGCCTGGTTCGACTGGAATGGCGACGGATTTTTTGATGCAACTGAATGGACGCAGGTATTCACGTCTGGCAGTACGGGCAGCGTGAATATCAATGTTCCGGTTTCTGCTATCACCGGCGAAACCAGAATGCGCATTCGCAGCCGCGGAACGGGTAACGCAAATGGTCCGGGGGACGCCTGCTCAGCGATGGGCAGCGGAACTACGGAGGATTACTGCATCCACATCGAAGATCCGACGCCCTGCGCCGGCGTTCCTGTCGGAGGAACGGCCATGCTCAGCGCATCATCAGGAGGCCCTTATTCAGGCTACACGGTATCTGCCACGGGATATGAACTTGCCGCAGATTTGGAATTTCAGTGGCAGTCTAGTACTAACGCCGGCCCCTGGATTAATGAGGGGCCTGTCGGCAACACATATTCTGATTTTATGGCTACGGCTCCGGCCAATATCGGCAATGAAGTAAAATGGAGACTGAAAATCACCTGTACCAATGGCGGAGAATCTGGCTACTCTGCTACCGCCGCCTTTATTGTAATTGGAACCTGCAACTGGACCATTCATGTATGGTCTGAGGGCTATGGTGATTTAACCTCCTGGACGCTTAAAGATGAGGCAGACAGCATCATATTATCCGGTGGATCCTACAGTTATAATTTCGATGATACCCTGTCTATTCAAAATCCGGGGCCGGTTTCATTCTCCATCAGCGACTGGGGTCCCTTAAAAGATAATCTGGCCTACTTCACCGTTTCCAACGACCATGGAATTTTAGTTTCCGGCCAGGTAGGATCCGATCCTCAAACTTTCAGCAACCTTAGTTGCAGCGATGAATCCCTGCTACCCTGCGCCGGCGTACCGAATGGCGGATACGCAAGCTTCGATTCCGAATCAGGGCCTGCCGGCTCCATTGTTCATTTTGAAGTTGGCGGCTATTCAACAGCTCCCGATCTTTCCTACAATTGGGAAGTTTCCACTAACGAAGGTCTGACCTGGGAAAGCACCGGAGAGTCTAATAACGAGGGCTATCTCATTTTGACCGGCGCCATAGGTACAGTTTACAAATACAGATATGCCGTTTATTGCCCAAATTCTGATGAGACAGGATATTCCAATGTGGTCAGCTTTACGATTACAGTCGGTTGCATACCCATTTATGACGAAGGTTGTATTTATTCCGACTATATCAGGGAGTTCACTTTGAATGGGGCTAACAGTACCTCCATTGTCAAAACTAATGGGGGGTGCGAAGATGGTTTCTATTATTTAGATGAAACATCCTCGTCTGTGGAATTGGTGGGTGGGCTGAGCTATTTGGCCAACATACTGGCAGGCGCTCCTGGAGACTACGCCACTATCTGGCTGATCGACAATAGCTGGGACGCCATCCAGGTAACTCCGACTACCGCAGTAGATGATCTGTCTGGAGGAACCGATATTTCTCTGGATATTCCAAACCTGCCGGCGGGCGCCTACCGCCTGCGTGTAATGTTGGAGCATGGAGCGACGCCGCCTTCGGATGAGTGTACGCCGGCTTCTACTAAAGGCCAGACCATTGATTTCACGGCTAATGTCAGTGAGTTTCTGGCCTGCGCCATCGTCTGCCCTCCCGATATTTCTATTGACGCCGACGGTGGAGTTTGCGGCGCTATCGTTGAAATTGCCGTACCTGTCATAGAAGGCTATTGCGAAGGGGAATCCTTACAGAATGATTTCAACCATACCAACAACGCCTCCGGTTTTTATCCCGTGGGGATTACGGAAGTGACTTTTAGTATCTCAGAGCAAGGTTCCAACGATGAAAAAACCTGCCACTTCTTCGTAAGCGTCGAGGATCAGGAGACGCCCGCCATATCCTGTCCCGCCGATATTGAATTCACTCTCAATCCGGGAGAGGTGGGAATGATTGTCAATTACGACCTACCCATCGCAAGCGATAACTGTCAAAATCCATTAATCAGTCTCACTTCAGGTCTGGCCTCCGGTTCCACCTTCCCCATCGGCATAACCGACAACTGCTTTGAGGCAGAAGACGCCTCGGGAAATACGGCTAACTGCTGCTTCAAAGTAACTATTATTGAAGGCATTCCCTGTACCCTCGTCTGCCCCGACAATATCGAAGTGAACAACGCCCCCGGTCTCTGCGGCGCTGTGGTTGAATACCAGGTAGAGGCTGATCATTGTTCGGCTGTGACCAGTTCCACTCCATCCGGCAGCGAGTTTCCGGTTGGCGCTACGGTCGTTACAGTCGAAGCCGATGATGAATCCTGCATATTTACCGTGACAGTCAATGACCTCGAGGTTCCGGCAATCGTCTGTCCCGACAATATCGAAGCGACTACAGCGCCGGGAGAAAATACCGTAGTGGTCAATTATGCCGACCCTGCTTTTGTCGATAACTGCCCTGGCGCCGCACTCAGCCTTGTTTCGGGTCTGGCCTCCGGTTCAGACTTTCCCCTCGGTGCGACCGACAACTGCTTCAGGGCAGAAGACGCCTCCGGCAATTCCGCTACCTGTTGTTTTAGAGTCTCTATCCATGAGGGAGAGGAGGACGCTTGTCCTGACAATCTCAATATAACGGGAACTATTCCGGGCGATACCTATCAGGCTGCACAGAATATCAGCTCTGACGGCACGGTACCTGAAGGCGCCACTGTCATTTTCAAAGCGGGAACCGGCATCCTGTTGGAATCTGGTTTCGAGGTAAAGGCAGAGGCTGTATTTGAGGCGC
Organism: uncultured Saprospiraceae bacterium; assembly: GCA_964643005.1. Classification (GTDB taxonomy): domain Bacteria; phylum Bacteroidota; class Bacteroidia; order Chitinophagales; family Saprospiraceae; genus UBA6168. Next base: position 29,045 of record CAZXQI010000016.1, read on the forward strand.
TGATAGAGGTCTGTACGCCGTTTGCTCCTGAGCCGACTCAGAAAAAATAACTGGCAAAAGGGCAGTTTGTCAATTTAAAAAGTTAAAATTGGGAAGCTGCAAAGATTGTTAAACTTATTATTAAAATAGTCAATCCATTTTCTAACTTTGTGGGCGCCTGGCTGATCTTCAGGTTCCCACAAACTCTAAAACTTTCATCTTTCAAACCTTTTCAACATGAAGACTCAATTATCAATTTTAGTAGGAGCGCTTCTCTGCGTTTTATTTACTATCCCTTCTTTTGGGCAGCTAAAGGTGGACGCTACAGGCAACGTTGGCATTAAAACTTCCACCCCTTCTCAGGCTCTTGAAGTCAACGGCCAAATTAGATCTACCGGGAAATTTATCATGCTGGGCGCCAATACTCCTGATGCGGCAGAGGTATTAGCCGGTTTCCAGCGCACTACCAATGGATCCGCCGCTATTCGCTTCTATGCCAGTCCAGGCAATTATAGCGGGTGGGGAACCACTTTTGGTTTGGATGCCAGCGGGGGCGGGCTTTTTCATAAGGCCAATAGCAACCTGGTGATTGCCACACAGAATACTAAGAGCGTAGATATAGGCGTCAATAATGGCACGAAGATAAGGGTTCAGGGAGCCGATGGTTTTGTAGGTATAAACATGCTGTCGCCGGCCTATCAGCTTCACGTTAATGGCGATGCAGCCAAGCCAGGCAGCTCAACCTGGATTGTCGCTTCCGACAAGCGTTTAAAAAAGGATATCAAACCCTTCTCCGATGGGTTGGAGCAGGTACTAAAAATTAACCCGGTTTATTTCAAATACAATGGTGAAGGAGGTACTGCTGCCAGCGATAAGGAATATGTAGGAGTCATTGCACAGGATATGCAAAGAATTGCTCCTTATACCGTAGGCAGCTTCACCTACAAGAACATTGTCGCCACCGCTGAGGAAGGAAAATTAGTTCCCACTGAAAAGGTGCTTAGCGAAGACACCTACCTATCCTACGATGCCAATGCAGTGACCTATATGTTGGTCAATGCCATTAAGGAACAACAGAAAGAGATTGAAGCCAGGGACGCTAAAATTGCCGAATTGGAAAGCAGAATGGAAAGGCTTGAGCAATTGGTGTTGAATATTGGAAATAATACTACGATACAAACGCTCGACCTTGCCGACACCAGAACCGGATTCCTTTTACAAAACCAGCCCAATCCATTCAATCAGACTACAGTTGTGCGGTATCAGTTACCTGAAAATGTTAAAACAGCTACGCTCAGAGTAGTTGATATAAATGGCCGCCTGCTGAAGGAAGTAAAGCTTAACGCTGAAAGCGGAGGCCAGGGAGACGTTTTGATCCAGGCTGGCGAACTCAGTCCGGGCACTTACTCCTATAGCCTGATAGTAGATGGTCGTATTATCGAGACCCGTCAAATGGCGCTGACCAGATAATTGCTTCTTGTTAAAAAAAATGGCGGTCAGATTCAGACTGACCGCCATTTTTTTTTATTACTCCTTTTCTATCAGGCCGCGCGCAAAGAATTCTTTGTGCTTCTTTCTCAAATAGGTGGTTAACTCGCTCACCTTTAAGTTCGTTTCTACATTCAACATGGAGCTGGAATGAACCCGATAACGACATAAAATCTCCGGTATCCTGATTCCCCATCCGCCTTTTTCTGCAATTTTAAACCAGAGTTCGTAATCCTCCCAGCCGTTGTAAGGCATATCCTCCGAATAGCCGCCGACCGTTTCCCAAATTGTTTTTTTCATCAGGACCATGGCGTCAATCGTGTTGCCGTAGATCAAAGATTTAGGATTCCAGGGCTGTAGGCCGCCAAGTTTGGCCGTATCGCCAAAATGCTCCAGATAGCAAAAAGCAAAATCTGCTTTCGAGTTTTTTAAGCCCCCCAAAAGTTTTTCCAATGCTTTCGGATACAGCAAATTGTCTGCATCTAATACAAAGACAAAAGGCGTGTCGGTATGGCGGAACGCCGTATTGCGCGTGATGCCAAGTCCCTGGTTTTGCAAATGATGCACTAAGCTGATGCGATTAAAACGTTCTGCATTTTGTCTTAGCCATCGCTCAGCTACGCTTAGGGAATCGTCTGTGGAGCAATCTTCAGCAATTATCAAATCAAAACAACCCAGCGTTTGGCGCAGCAAAGAGTTTAAGGTGTCTTCCACCAGGCGCCCATAATTGAACAGGGTGATAACGACGCTGACTTCAGCCGGTTTTCCGTCATTCTTCTCGAATATGATTTGAGCGTTTTGCATGGCTTAGGCAGTTAAGAGTGAAGAGTGAGAGAGGTCGGTTTTTTTAGAGGCGGCCAATTGCTGAAGAAACCCTTCTAAGGTTTCGACTAAATTGCAATGGCCGGTCAGGGTATCAGTCGCAGAGCGGATGATCTCATTCGCCTGAACCTTGCCCTCGGGCGAATCGAGGAAGAATTCAATTAACTCCGGTAGGTTATCGATAGCTCCCTGCACGAAATGCCTGCCGGCTACGAAGGGAGGGCCTTCGCCACAAGTTTCAGATATAACCAGCGCCCGCTGCCAAATCCCATGCATGACCATGCGGTGCCACTCAAAGTACTGATGAGAACCATGGTGAATATTGAGAACAATTTTTGAGCGCTGAGCCAGACCGATAGCCGTCCGGGTATTCATGTCTGTATAGCCATCGCGAACGGGACCCTGGCTGAGGTCTGTAAGGTGGAAATAGCAGTTATAGCGGGCAAAAAATTCAGCATTTTGGGCAAAAAACTGTTGCCGCCGGGCGCTGGCATGACCTACGAATAGAATGTCGATAGGTCGCTCTTCAAATCGGGAATTGAGGAAAGAACTTTGTCTGATTCCCGCATCCAAAAAAGAGCTGCAATAATTCCCAGGCAAAACTCTGACCTCTGACAGCAGGTCGAATCCATCCACAAAGCCCAGCGGTAGGAAGCGGGCAAAACCCATTGCTTTCCATAGCCGACCCCATGAATAAAAATTCATATCCCAGACCTCTATTGACTTTGCAAAATAGTCCGCTGCCTTCCGAAACCAAATCGAACTAGGTTGCTCTGTGTTTAGGAGGATAAGGCGGCTTGAAAGGTCTTTAGAGATTTTCATATCGCTTTCCAATACAAAAAACTCATGTGGGGCGATGATTACAAAAAATAGAACTTCCTCATCAAAGCTATCTGTCTCACTCAACTCCCAGGCCTCAAATCCCAGGGCGCGGAATCCTGCCGCCAACTGGGATTTTATCTCATTGAAGAAATAATTCCCTTTTGAATGAGTGTATAATGCAATGACATTCTTAGTCCTTTTTGCGATTTGTTCAAAGACAGGAGACGCCAGGCGATTGGCCTGAATGGCTCCGGCATAACTACTCAAATACGGCTCCCGGAATTCTGTCTCGCCGAGATCCACCACCGCTTTGTTGCCATCCGGGAACAAAGCTCGTAAGGACAAATGCACCTTGCCCGTGAACGGCTTTTCGACTGCGTCTTCAAATCCACTCAATAAAGCATTTTCATTCTTATAATGTGCAAACACATCCGGCCTGTCCATTTTGCACATAATTTCAGTAAACTCCGTTTTGCCTTCCTGAGTAATACCTACTTGCAAGGATTGAATCGGCTGCTCCCTGGAAAATATCCAACCTCGAATAGAAAGATGAAAATCTAATTCTTCCATCGCATCAATGAAAAAATGAATGACCGGCTCCTGGAGGGGTTCATTTTGCTTCTCCACCATTATTGGCGGGTATGACCCTGGCGAGGTCTCAATTTTATTAGTAGGGCTGGAAAGTAGCTTATTGAAGTTAGCCAGTATCAGCGAGGGCGGTTCGGTTTTCAGCGCCTTGCCAAGAATGCGAATTTTATTGAAGTTGAGATGCCTGAAAAAATTGGAGAAATTGCCTGCGGCTACTTTCCCGAATTTCAGCCAAAAGCCGGTTTTCCTAAGCTGCTCATAAGACCATCTAAACGGCGCTGTCAGCGTCCAGCCTAATTTAAAACTTAAAGACCCTTTAACTTCATCTAAATACCTGCTTACTCCATAATACTCCTTTTCCAATTTTGCATAAAGGATATCCTTTTCGTAAATGGAGTTTTCCATTTCTCCTATCTTTTGTTCCAACATTCTATTTCCCTCCTCCATCGCTGGCGGTATCTCCTGTAGCTCTTCATTTTCAGCCTGCACAATAGATAAGGCCTGGACAAGTCGCTTGTAGTCGTCTTTTTGACGCCAAATTTCTTTTTCTCTTTCCTGTATTTCGGTTTGAAGTTCGGCGATGTTGTCCCGCAGCTTTTCTATAGACTGGAAGGAAGATTTTATATCTTTTAGAAGCGAATTATTTTTGTTTTCTTTCTCTTTTACTCTGGCAAACTGCTCCCTCAGCATCCCCTCCAACGATTGCATAATGGCAATTGAATTGCTGAGGTTTTTCGCTAATTGTGCGATATGGTTTTCCTTTTCTTTAAGTAGCTTTTTGTAACCGGCCTGCCTACTCTCCAGCGCTTTATCGGCTTCTACCGGATCCCCGGCTATATCGTCAAACTGTTGCGCCAATTTTAGTCCGAAGGAATCTTCCTGTATCGAAGGAGCCGGACTTAGAACTTGCAGGTGTCGGTTGAGGTCTGCAGCGAAGCGATTTAACCTAATCATCAGGTTTGACATCTTATGCCCGGATCCACTCAACACATTTTGTACATATTCCTTTAAAAAAGGAAAAACAGCGTTGTCGAGCGCCAGGTACTCCAATTCCAATTCAATTGATTTCAGATTGCCTTGTTGAGGCAGTTCAAAATAGAATTGCGGATCTTCAGTATCAAAAAGGTAAAAATTATTGTACTGGTGTAAAGCGTTGGTAAGGATTCTTCGCGGGCGATAATCTTCCGCTTCTCTTCCAGGCTCTTCATAAGCAAGGATGACTTTAAAAAGCTTAAGACAAACCGGGCAGGCTGCCGGGTCAAATCGCAGACTCTTTATTCCCGAAAAGCCCGACAGGTCAAAATGCAGGGTGGTTTTATTTTTTTCAATATGTCCTATAAGAGACTCTGTCTCGTTGAAGCCTTTTCCCGAATCAAAGTATAACATCTGATAGTTGAAATCATACTGCGCCAACTGGTTATCTCTATTAAATAAAAGAGAATGCGGTAAATATTGCTGGGGCTTAAATGAGCAAACAGCCACCATGTATTGATCCTGATAATCAGCATTTTCTCTGGGAGAGAAGCCATTCTGAAAGCCGAGATTGTATTCATTAAGGGCAGCGTATGAGGACTCTGAATGGAGATAGGAGGCCGTATAAATGCCCTGTTTCATAATCTCTACATGGGGAAAGTAATTCCTAAGAAAGCTGAAAAATTCAGAGGCATAGAATTCGTGAATATGGTACTGATTGTGGTATTCCGGCAAATCTGAATAGGCTCGCTTATCCGGAGTGGATACCAAAAAGATCCCGCCCGGCCTGAGCAGGCGCATGACCTCGCTCAGAAAAGCAAACTGAGCTTCCTTGTCCACGTGCTCTATGGTTTCAAACGAAACAATCACATCAAACACAGCAGAGCCTTCAACCGGTATTCCCGTTACCGAGCCTTTTAAAAAAGACAGATTATCCTGTGAGTAGCTAATTTTTGCTTTTTGAATGGTTTCTTCATCAATATCCACTCCCGTTACCTTAGCCGCATTCCTGGCCAATAAAGCAGAGCCGTACCCTTCACCGCACGCTATGTCCAGAACATTTTTTCCTTCCGTAAAATGGGTTGCGAAAAGATAGCGGTGCCAATGTTCGTAGCTGATGTGAAAATCAAACATCTCAGGCATATAGCGTTCCGCACTAAAGGAAGACGCTTCTGTCAGCGCCGGGTGTGCTTTTCGCAAATCGCCGAAAGCGTCCGCCATCGGAGGTATCTCATCCTCCTGTAATCCCATATACTCGCAGGTCTTTTGCCAGAGCATGGAGATTTCATATTGCTGATAGTCAGGCAGAGATTCTGGCCAATCGAGCCTGTCATATTGGTAGGCTTGGAGTTCGTCATAGAATAAGCGCCCATCTTCCCTTCCTAAATACTCCCGCGCTACTCTGGCATTGCCTTTTTCATAATCGGCAAGAACCTTTTGCGCCAGCTCAAATGGTAAAATTTTAAATTCACGCGTAGAGGGCCAATTGGACGCTCCATACATAAAGCCGCCCAACAGGGTATCTAACCGACCGTATGGCTTATTGAAGTTCGGATTGGGCGTTGGGAAATAGCGGAGGAAGGTTTCAACATAATTATACAACACCTTGATTTGCAACAGGCTTGGACGATGATTCTGATCCTCTACCTGGCGAAAGCCCGACATATCGGCAATGCCTATCCAATTTAAAAACTCTTCTCTGATGTCAGTCATCTGGCTGCGTTCATAAACCTTTACCGTCAGACGATCTTTTCCGGCGACATTCGCCCAAAAATCGAGCACTTTGTCGTAGTGAAGTCCCTCTTCCCGAGTCTTAAAGAATGTCTCAAAACCGCCTTCGCCAAAATGTTTCAAATACTCGATAAAGGCAGATTCAAGCCATAAATCCTGCCTTCTGAGATAAATCAGGATCTGTATTTCACGCCCTAATCCAAATATCTGTTTAAAGAAATCAACCGATTCCTCTTTTTTTGCAGATAAAAAGACATAAGAAAACGACTCTGAGCTGAGTAAGATATCCTTATCCATGTTGGCTTCTGAAATCTGCCGCAATGTACCCCAGGTAGGCTTATCGGATTCTTCCACCGTCCAGGGCCATCTGGTCAGCCCGGAGCACAAGGCCAGCCTCCAATGCGAAGGCTCTTCAAATGGATATATTATTCCAGCTTCCAACAATTTATCCCTGTTGTTGGCCAGCATATACTGGACGGTGGTTGTCCCGGTTTTAGGAGGTCCAACATGTATGAAAAGTCTCTTTGCCATAATTCGTCATTTGCAGTAATTCCGGCCTATAACCTAATGGTGATTGCTTTCGTCGGCGGACTGGCATAATAAGATTTGTCGCTTTCGTCCACCACCGCCAGCCCAATTGAGTAAACGCCGGGCTGGAATAATGAGCGGGCCAGTTTGGCCCGAAATCCACTTTTTTGATAGGCTGTATCATCAAAATAACCTACGACATCCTGTCTGTCTATGCCAATTTCCGTAGAATAGGCTTCACCATTCACTACTATAAATACCTTATCGGGCGGCTGTAACTTATCCGGATCCATCGCCCAGCCTACAATCCCTATATCGCCTTCAAAAACTAAGTTTTCACCCTGGATAATCTGGCGATTATTGATCCAGTCAAAACTGAACTGGGGTTCGTTCTCTTTGAGGGTCAAATTCTGGAAGCTGTCGTTTTCTTGTTTGGAGTAAAAGCCTTTAGTCGTTCCTTTTGAAATGCCCTTGAGGACGTAGGTCATCGGCTGAATCCTTGGTGAATTGTCAAGAACTTCTTCAATAGAAAGAATTGCATCCTGAGCTAAGCCCATAAACTCACAAGTCTCCCGCCAAAACGTGGAGATTACATCTTGCTGATCCTCAGTCAGTTCAGGCCAATCAAGCAGGTCGTATTCATAAGGTTCCAATGCATCGTAGAACAAGCGGCCGTCTCCCCTCCCCAAATACTTCCTGGCCGCTATCTCATTGCCCTTTTCATATTTGGAAAGTATTTCCCGGGCTGTTTCATAAGATAAAACCTTAAACTTTCGCGTAGAAGGCCAGTCTGCCGTTTTAGCCATAAAGTCGCCCCGTATGTCGCTTAATGTGCCAAAAGGCTTGTTGAAATCAGGCTTAGGACTTGGGAAGTTGCGAAAGAAAGCTTTCACATAATTCTGTAAAATCTTTACTTGCAATAGCGTCGGGCGCTGATTCTGGTCTTCTACCCAGCTAAAGCCCGAAATATCTGTAATTCCCAGCCAGTGGAGGAAATCCGCTCTGATATCAGCTAACTGGCTTCGTTCAAAAACTTTAGCTGTAAGGCAGCCTTCACTGGCAACGCCGGCCCAGAAATCGAGAACCTTGTCGTAATGAAGGCCTTCTTCCCTGGCTTTGTAAAATTCCTCAAAGCTATCGTTGCCGAGGTGCTTTATGTTTTCAATAAAGTCAGATTCAAGCCACAAATCCTGCCTTCTGAGATAGTACAGGATGTGAATTTCTCTGCCTAATCCGAATATATGCCTTAGAAAATGAAGGGCTCCTCTTTTTTCTTCTAAAAGGAAGGCGTACGAAAAATTCTCCGAGCTAAGCAAAATGTCTTTATCGGCATTCTCCTCTGATATCTGCCGCAATGTATCCCAAGTGCGCTTATCAGAGTCTTCAATTTTCCAGGGCCAACTGGCTAAGCCACAACCCAAAGCCAATCTCCAGTGAGAAGATTCTTCAAAAGGATACACTATGCCCGAGTCCAGCAACCGGCTCCGATTATCAGTCAACATCTGTTGGATAGTCGTGGAACCGGTTTTTGGGGGGCCTATGTGTACGAAGAGTTTATTAGCCATTTTTGCTATACCTTGTTGTTCCAACTAAAATCTTATCTTGATCGCTTTATTTGGAGAACTGGCAAAGTAAGATTTACTTTTCTCGTCAACTATTCTCATGTCAAGGGTGTAAACGCCAGGTTGAAATGTCGAACGGGCGAATCTCGCGCGATAGCCGCTTTTTCTGTACGCCGGGTTATCAAAATGCTTAGCGACATCATCGCGTATTATACCGGCCTCTGTAGTGTAAGGCGTGCCATTTACCAAAATAAACACCTTGTCCGGAGGCTGATTTCCATCGGGATTCATCGCCCAGCCTGCAATTTCAACTTCGCCTTCCGGCGCTATATTTTCGCCAGGCACGATCTTCACCTTGTTCATTTTGCCGAAACTAAACAGGGGTTCGCCTTTGCTCAGCGTCAAATCCTGAAAAGCCCCCTCTGCCTGCTTAGAAAAGAAACCTTCCTCCTTACACGCAGTTGCCCCTAACAAAAAGGAAATCGCAACAAAAGTTAGAATCTGAATTTTCATCTCTTATTCGTTTAATTTTTTTGATGATTGCGAGGATTCACTGTTGGCTAAACAAGCGCTTGTATTGGTCTAGTACTTCGTCGGGTTTGCCCAGCGCCACCGGCTTTCCATAGTTGAGCAACAAAACCCTGTCGCAGTATTTCCGCACCGTTTCCAATTGATGGCTCACGTACAGGATGGTACGTCCTTCTACCACGCTTTGTTGGAAAACGCGTTCTGATTTTTCCCTAAAACTAACATCCCCCACTCCGCCGAAGAATTCATCCATGAGGAAAATATCAGCTTCTGCACAAACCGCTATGGAAAAGGCCAGCCTGCTATACATCCCCGAAGAATAAAATTTAACCTTCGTATCCACAAATTTTTCAAGTTCTGCAAACTCAATAATATTGTGAAATAATTGACCAATTTGCCGGAAACTAATCCCTAATAAAGAGGCGTTCAGATAGATATTGTCTCTGGCTGAAAGTTCGGGATCAAAGCCCATCCCCAGAGCCAGTCTGATTATCCGACCCTGTACTTCTACCTTCCCGCCTGGGTCGGGTTGTACGGCGCCCATAATAATTTTTAGCAAAGTGGATTTCCCACTGCCATTGCGCCCGACGATACCAAAGAACTCGCCCTTCTTAATCTCTAAATTGACTTTGTCCAAAGCCTTTATTCTCCTCTTGTGATTCGATTGGAAAAAATTAAAAAAGCCCTCGCGAATGCTGTCGGAGTTTTTTTCGCGAACGGTAAAAGTCTTGCTGATGTTTGCCAGTCGAATGACGGTATCCTCCATAAATAATTTCGTTTTTACGCGATTTAATGGGGTCGTTTACCCGGTCTTAAGACCTATTATTATTGAAAATTATTACATTTTTTCAAGCGCTTTTCCTGAAAATTTAGAAAAAACCAATAGTGACACGCCTAAAATAAGCAGCGTGTAAATCCAGTCAAAAACAAACAATTGATAGTTGATATGCGCGCCGTAAATCATCGCCTCTCGAGCGTTGTAAATGACGCCGGCTAATGGGGTGAGGTATGCCAGGATAGCCGTATTGGAGCCTTCCGTCAAATCAATCTGGTAGAAAATACCGCTCAGCCAGAGAATGGTCATTTTCACCATATCCCACAAATGGGCTATATCCCGCAAATATATTTGAATCGTCGAGAGCAATACCTGGAATGAAAAACCCAAGACCATTAGATTAAAAATCAGCAGAGGAACGATGAAGATGGCCGAAACATGGTAGTTGGCAGTAGTAAATAAGCTGATAATGAAATAGACGAAAATATTGAAAAGTAATGCAAATAGCTTGCTCAGGGTAGAGGCATAATAGACGTCGAGCCATTTGATTTTAATGTTTTCAAGAATGTGGCGTTTGCTCTTCAAAATATCCAATCCGGCAGATCCCGTTTCTGCAAAGAATATCTCCAAAATCAAACCCAGGAAAAGGAACAAAGCGAAATTTTCCTGCTGGCTGGCAAAGACTAAGGTGAAAACTGAATAGTAAATAATGATTTGAAATAGCGGGTTGATTAAAGCCCATACCACCCCTAAGAAAGAGCCGTAGTATCTCTTCAAGAATTCCGTTTTTGCCAACACCCATATCCGCTCTAACCTGTTGTTCTCGGGAAGCCTTTCCAATACGGGTTTAAATAATCGGTTAATCATGCTTCGCTCTAAATGTCATGTTTTGAAAAATATCTCAACTAATTTTCATCATTTTAAAAACCATTTTCACCCCCGTCAACAGCCCCTGGCCTTTTCTCATGGTCTCCTTTGTATAAATCACTTTGATGGGCGTCTCGCATAGGGACGCCTTGAACCGGCGCGCATTCTTTATGACTTCAATGCAAAACTCGTATCCGTTTCTGGTGATGGCGGCATGGCGCACAAAGTCGGCGCGAAAAGCCTTCATGCCAGACTGACTATCGCTGACCCACAGGCCGGTAAACGCCCAGGTCACAAGGTTGCCAATTTTATTGTAAATGATTCTGCTGATGGGAATGTCCGGATTGTTCCCGAAAAAGCGGCTGCCAATGACAATATCCACGTTTTGCTCTTCTAAAGCTGCCACGAGTTTCCCTATGTCTTCCGGCAGGTGTTGGTGATCGCCATCGAGCGTGACTATCACTTTGGCTCCATTTTTTAAAGCAAACTCAATCCCCGTCTGGGTGGCGGCTCCGGCGCCGAGATTGATAAAATGATTTAAAACCACGACGCCATAACTGCGGGCAATCTCTGCCGTACTGTCCTGACTGCCGTCATTGACGACGACAATGTTGCGATAGCCGTTTTCAATGGCGCGCTCCAGTACCGCCCCAATTCGGGGGCTTTCATTCAAAGCGGGAATTACGATATAGGTATCTGAAGGGTTCATGGGTATTTTTCGGTTTTGCATTTTTAAGCGTCTCTCTACCTCTTATCAGCTTCCACATTTTTTTATGTGTAAAATCTTATTTAAAAATGGCTTAACTAATAGTACGCAAAAATGGCAGCCAGGTGTCAGTCCATATCGCCTGAAATCTGAACAGGGTCAAAATTCGTCATTTTATCCTGAAAATGGCGTAAGAACCAGGTGAATCTACCTCGCCGCCCACTAAGCCGTATTGAGTTCCACCGCCTATTTTCAGCCTTCGATTGGTGGCCACTAACTCAATATTGGGATCGTTCACCAGGAAATTCATCAGGGTTTTGTAGCGATTGACCAAAGTCCTTTCCGGCGTATTGTCTAAGGTCGGAGTATTGAAATCCACTAAGATGTACCTGAATCCCGAAGCTTTCAATACTGGAATAACCTGGCCTGTCTCGCCATATTTGGCGTAAACCTGATTAAAGAAGTCTAAGATGTAATCTTTGAAAACTCGCTTGTCGTTGTTTTTTACAAAAAAGACGAATCTCGCTCCCACGTTATACACTAAGGAATTGGTCTCCTGATTAATTTGGTCGAGTGCGCCGCTCAGGTTGGTGTAAAATGCGTCTATCACCTGTTTCTCCGAATAAATGCCCGTGTTATAGCGAATAAAGGCAGGGTCGTAAAGCCGCCGGCCGGCGAGGCTGTCATTTTTCAGGGCGACGATGCTGACATTGGAAATGCGATTGACGACGCCAAAAAGCGCCCAGCTCCCAACGATTGCATAAAAGCCGTAAAGGCTGATTTTTTCAAAAAGTCCTTTTTGTTCGGACAGTTTAGAAAAGGAACTGAAGATGAGCAGGGTGATTATCGGAATGGCGAGCAGCCCATACCAGACAACGCCGGAGGAGAGCGCCAGCCAGAAAAAGACATAGACAAAAATAAAGGCGGACAAAGCTCTCAACCAGTTCTCCTTTCCCGCTATGCGCTGTTTGGTTATTTGGAAAAAAAGAAAAAAGGCAAGTAACAGGATAGGGTAAGTAATTGCATCCCGGTCGCCCGAAACCAAGGTCAGCAGTTGGTGGATGCCGCCATATATCGGCAAAAGCAACTGATACACATGGGCGACGACGACTCCAATGGGCGCATCCCCGAAACTCGCAGTCTGGAGGTATAGTTGCAGCGATTCGGCATTTATGCGAATGGGCAGCGTATCGGCCCCTGTCAGAATACCGTTGGCGGTAGAGATGACGAGCAGAAACATACAGGCCAGGACAACTCCCAATTGCCGCCAGGGCTTTGAAGAAAATCCAAGCAGCATGACGATCGGCACAAAAATCAAAAGCAGCGCCCCCATGTCGAGCAACTGCACCTGCTCATTGGCGCCCATCGTGATATCGTAAGGAAGGCTGAGGTAGCGCACGGGCAAAATCTCGTACCCCATGTAGCGCTGAAGTTCCACCCTGGCGCCGGCGTTTTCACCTGGGGCTACTGATTCGGGCGAGTGGGTTCCAAACTGTAACCAGATAAAAACAATGGTTCCTACAAGCGCCGCAAACGCCAGCCAATCGAATATTTTTGGAGAGATATTTTTCATGTCATTGATTGGTTTTTTGCCAGTTTTGTTCGAGGATTTGCATATTCATCTCGGGCGAAGCTTCCTTCCCAGACATCAATTGAGAGGGATTGAGGCTCTTAGTGTCCACGTAATTTTTCACTACCCAGGGCAGGAAA
>CAZXQI010000017.1:0-41168 GCA_964643005.1 uncultured Saprospiraceae bacterium
CATTCTTTGACCAAAACCGAGACAAGTTTCAGTGGAACGAGCGGGCTTCAATCTCGCAGTATTCCATTGCAGAGCGAGCCAAGGGTAAAGTCAACGAGATTATGGAGTTTTCAAAAAACAATCCGCCGGCGGCTGTATTAGAGAAATTTAATTCCGACGGCGACATTATCCTCTCCATGATAGAAAAGACTTACGAACGAGGCCGCAATGAAGTATTGGACAAAATGAATTGGAAGGTGGGAGAACTTTCTCCAATGGAAATCAGCGGCAGAGACCAATCGTTTAATTTTTTCAAAATTGAAGAAATATTAGCTCCCGGGCAAAAGTCGCTGCAGGAAGCGAGAGGTTATGTCGTGGCAGATTATCAGGATTTCTTAGAAAAGAAATGGTTGGAAAACCTGAAAAAGCAATACAAGGTAAAACTGAACACAAAGATTTTGAACAGTATAGTTAAGGAATAGCTGAGCGGCATTCTTAAACTTTTCAAACCGCTCAGCGAAGTTTCACAATTTTGAAACAGTTGTTTAAAGAGTCATTGAATAGGGCAATGCAAAATGGTTTTTTTTATAGGAGAGAAAGCATTCTTTTCTTGTTGGCGCTCACAGGAATCTTCTTGGGTGGATGTCATTTAGGAGATGGTAAAAGAGCTAAAGACGACGAGCTGCTCGCCTCGGTTTACAACAAAGAGCTCCATTTTTCAGACATGACAGGCATGATACCTCCCGGTCAGTCTTCGGAAGATAGTTCAGCAATCATCAATACCTTCATTCGAAATTGGGTTAGGGAATCCGTCTTACTTTACGAAGCGGAACGAAATATACCGCAGGGTCTGAATATCGAAAAATTGGTGGAGGATTATCGGTCTTCTTTGATTAAAAACAATTATGAAAACATTGTCGTCACTGAGTTCCTCGATTCAACCGTCACCCAGCTACAACTTCAGGGATTCTACGATGAAAACAAGGAGCAGTATCAACTAGAAGTGCCCATCATTCGATGCCGTTTTATCAAAGTGTCGAGAAACGCTCCTCAGATTAACAAGGTTCAAAGTTGGTGGAATAGCAATAAAGAGGAGGACTTTTTTGCCCTTTCCAACTGGTGTAGAAATAACGCCACTATTCAACATCTAACGGACAGTATCTGGTACAAAGTAGAGGACATCGCAGCTTATATGCCAGCCGGGGTTCTCACTACTGACAATGTTAAAAACAGGGGAGATTTCATTCAGCGGGACGAAAGTTTTGTCTATTTCTTCAAGCTTCTTGAATTGGTTTCTCGAAATGAAATCGCCCCTTTAGCTTACATTGAAGACCAGGCTAAAAAGGTCATCTTGCACAAGCGAAAAATGAAGTTATTGGAGGAGTTAAAAAATAAGCTTCAGGACGAGGCCATACATAAAAATCGGGTCAACATTTATTACCAGTGAAATGCAAATTCTGATGCGGTGAAAGATAAATTCTGCATCAAATAGTCTAACATCAATAAAACTAAGCAATGCTGAAACGAGGTATTTTATTATTGCTCATCTGCTGCTTTTCGAGTGGATTGATTGCTCAACGAGAGATTATTGAAAAAGTAATCGCCAATGTTGGAGGAGAGATTGTATTGCTTTCTGAATTGGAAGAGCAATTGGCGGTAGTCGCAGAGAGGCAGGGCGGCAATCTCCCGCCCGAGGCTCGTTGTATCATGTTAGACAACCTGCTCACTCAGAAGCTTCTGATCAACCAGGCCAAGTTAGACAGCGTCTTGGTGTCGGAAGAAGAAGTGGAGGCACAGTTGAACGCTCGCATCGACCAAATCTTAGACTACATGGGAGGCGACATCTCTCAGTTCGAAGCCTATTACGGCCAATCGGTCAACGAAGTAAAAGAATCCTTCAGGGAAGACCTCCGCAGCCAATTACTGTCGGACAGAATGAGAGGCGAGGTGATGAAGGGTATCAGCGTCACCCCCTCCGAGGTCAAGGCATTTTTTAATAAAATACCGAAAGACAGCCTACCCTATTTTAATTCTGAAGTCGAGATTGGAGAAATCGTTGTCAGGCCTGTCATCAACGAAATGGAGCGCCAAAAGGCAGTTGACAAATTGCTGTCTCTGCGAAAGCGCATCGTGGACGGCGGAGAAGATTTTGCCGAGTTGGCGAAGACCTTCTCTGACGACTTTGCCAGCGCTCGGATTGGCGGCGATTTAGGCTGGACCAAAAGAGGAAAATTCGTCCCTGAGTTCGAGGCCGAAGCCTACAAGTTAGACCAGGATGAAATATCGGAAGTCTTTGAAACTGAGTACGGCTTTCACATCATCCAATTGCTCGGCCGCCGGGGGAACTCCATTAACACCCGCCACATTCTGGTGAGGGCGGAAATCACAGAAGAAGACTTAGAACTGGCAGAATCCAAACTCGATTCCGTGCGCCAGCTCGTTTTGAGCGATAGCCTCAGTTTTTCAAAAGCCGTAAAGAAGTATGGCTTCGATCAGGTGCAGAGTTTCAACAACGACGGCAAGATGATCAACCCCGAAACAGGCAACACCTTTTTCGAAATAGGCGAACTTGAACCGGCCATCTATTTCACCATTGACACGATGAAAGTGAACGGAATTTCCAAGCCCTTCCGATTTGTCGATCAGCGCGGAGAAACCTATTTCCGCATTGTCCAACTTCAAAGCCGAACTCAACCACATATTGCCAGTCTTGAAAAAGACTACTCCAGAATTCAAGACGCCGCTACCGAGCAAAAGAAATCTTCTTTTATTGCCGACTGGACCGAGCAAAAGGTACACTCTACCTACGTGCGGATTGACCCGGCTTACCTCGGTTGCCCTACGGTGCACAAATGGTTAGAAGAGGAAGGCAGACCCTGAGGCTCGCTTTTAGAAGAGGAGCAAGAATTTGAAATAATAGTCTGGGAGAATAAGATTAGGAACGAGTTTAGATTTTTTTAAAAAAATATTCTCTCTATTAGGCGGGTAAGAGAAAAGCCCCCAATCATTATTTTCAAATAAAAGAAAAAGGCGCAGGAACGGAGATTCTTGCGCCTTTCTTCTATGTCTAAACTCTGTTTTAAAAGTTAATGGAATATTCCGATTTGAAATCATCTATGCCTGGTCGGGTAAAGGCAAAAATTGCGACGCCCAAAGCATACACCAAAAAAAGCGGGTAATTGCCATCAATCATAGCCAAAACTACAACGATCAAGATCCCAAACTCCAGCATGGCCCAACGCATTATACAACTGACTCTGTAGTGTTCTAATTTTTCAGTCAGACTTTCCAACTGCACTCCCTTAGCTAGTCTGCGACGATAGAGCAAAAATGAAATGAGGAGCATCCAGATAAAAGCCGCTATAGCCAACATGCCGTACTGAGAAAACAATGTTTCCATCAGCGAGGAGATTTTCCGCTTTTCCGTTGCGTACATTAGGACAAGTCCAATGATTATCTGCCCTACTAAGAGGGTCATAAAAATTAGATGCTGTTTTTTGAAAAACTCCTGGAGCTTTGGTTGGTCTATCTTTTCCATCAGAAGAAATTACTACCCCTGGCTATTTAATTAGTTTTTTTAAAAAGATTCATTGCCGGACTTTATCCAGCCGATGCGGTATGGTATAATACTGTTAGCGCCCCTAATGGAGCGCTAACAGTGTCAAATTTGGTTACTGAATGCCGTGCATCCATTTTTTCAAAATGGGAGATAAGAGCAACAGCACGACCGCCGCAGCCAGCACGACGTAAACGCCCCAGGTCAGATAAACATCCGCAAAGGCAGACATCACATCGGCATTGGTTGCCCCTTCGTGAGGTTCTGCAATCCTCTTGCCCAATTCCCCGGCAATCTTATGCGCAAAGGCAATGGACAAGAACCAGGAACCCATGACAAAGCCAACCACCTTAGCCGGCGACAATTTGGTCACGACTGACAGGCCGACCGGAGAAAGACTCAGCTCGCCGGTAGTATGGAAGAAATACATACCCAGGAGGAACACGATAGGAATTAGCTGCCCCGCATTCGCCATAGGGAGGATGCTCCTGATACCCCAGACAATGATGAAGTAACCAATCGCCAGTTGAATCAAACCAAAGAAGAATTTCATCGGCGTTCGCGGTTCCATTTTCATCTTCCCAAGTTTTGCCCAAATCCAGGAAAAGACAGGAGCTAAGAGGATGATGTACAATGGATTGAGCGCCTGCAACTGGGACGCCTCTAAGCCATGCAGGTTGACGTGGCGCTCGGCCAGGATATTGAGAGAGCCGCCTGCCTGCTCATACAAGGCCCAGAAGACCATGTGGAAGAAGAACAAGACAATAAACACCAACATGCGCTGGCCTTCCACTTTGTCTTCCGCTCTGAGGGAGGTGAAAATCAGGTAGCCTATGCAGGCAATTCCGACTATCATCAAAATGTAGTTCGTAACCCCCTCTGCATCAATTAATAAAGAAAAAACAGGTACAAAAATCAGGGCGCATATCACGACTATCCACTCCTTACTAATACCCAGGACGAAAGGAGCCTTCAGGCTCTTCATATCAGGCGGGTTGCCTTTTTCCGGGTGATTGCGCATGTTGAGCACAAACTGGATGATACCGGCAATCATACCGAGACCGGCCACGAAAAAGCCAAGCGACCAATCTACCCTCTGTCCGAGGTATCCAATGGTGATAGGCGCCAGGAATGCGCCGATGTTGATACCCATGTAGAAAATAGTAAATGCGCTGTCTTTACGCGTGTCGTTCTGATCGTAAAAGGTCCCCAAAAAACTGGAAATATTGGGCTTAAAAAAGCCATTTCCTATAGTCAGCAGGCCTAAGCCCATAAAGAAGAACCATTCTTCCAAACCCAACTTTGCCGTGGTAGCCAGCATAAACTGTCCCAGCGCCATAAAAATACCACCCATTACGATGGCCTTCTTGAAGCCCATCAGGCGGTCTGCCAGCAGACCGCCGACGATAGGCGCTGCGTATAGCAGCGCATTGTAGGCGCCATACACCCCATAGGCTCGGGCGTCCGCCTCGCCGGCAGCCATTTTCTGAAATAAGACATCCGTCAAATAAAGGATAAGTAGCGCTCGCATGCCGTAGAAGGAAAAGCGCTCCCACATTTCAGTAAAAAAGAGGGTAAATAAAGCCTTCGGATGAATCTTTTTCTGCGTGTAAATAATAATCGAAGTCCAAATGATGACGAAAAGCCAACCAAATACAAGTAAACCAAGTGCAAAATCCATGAGCAAGTTTTTTTAGCTGCCCGATTCCGTTGACACCTTCAATGCCTCTCGGACAGTTCGTTTTGTGTAATTTGTGAAGTTTCTCAAAGAGTTTTTAAAATCCGGCTAAAATTAGATTTTTTTATTTTCTCTAAGCATAAAATGCAAAACCTTATTCCAATTCACTTCAATCAGTCAAACATTTTGTCAGGTAGTTGCGGTACGCCAATCCCTTCAATCTCCAATTTCCACCCCGTACTCTCGACGATGAATCGTATAGAGTCAAAAATCAGGTTGCGCTGTTTTTCCGCCTGGCTCATCAAAGCGCTGTCCAGAGCCTTTTGGCGAATGTAGTTTTTTACATTGTCATTTAGTCTGTTGTAATCTTCGGTGGAAAACCTGTTAAAGACGCCTTCCTGGACGTCGTAATAATCCAAATCATGGTCTATGGAGAGAATCTCCGCTTTGGGGACTTCGCTGACGACGATAGTTTTATCTCCGGGGCGGGCGGTAATCTTCAATTTTTCAAGGTCATATCCTACAGACACCTTTGCCTTCACCCTTATCAGGGCTTTTTTTCTAAAAAAACCGAGGTCGTAACCGTAATAATCTTTGTAGTCGTAAATTTCGGAGAAGTAGCCTTCTACCGTTACCAATTTGGCGACCTGCTTAATACGCTCTAACAAAACGGTCGAAGTCTCCGAAACATTAGAATCCGACTTTTGATAGAACCATCGGGTGAGTAAAATACCCAACACAAAGGCCAGTGCGAGAGACCCTATTAAAAGATATTTCCTTAAAGCTTTAGTGTCTTGCATCTTCACGAGTAAAAAACAGACAGTTAGGATTGATTAAACTTTTCTCAAAAATAGCCTTGCCGTTGATTCTTCTCTCCTATCGCCAAATCAAAATCCTTCTATTCTCGCTTACCAGAACATGGCGTAAAGAAAAGCCAGCAACAGGCAGACGATAAAGGCGCTTATGTTGAAGGCCGGACCGGTAGCAAACAACTGCCTGGAGAGGGCGATTCCTTTTTCCTGGTCTCTCCCTTTTCCTTCCAAATAGCTGATACCCACCATTATCAGCATAGAAATTATGCAAGTCCAGAGCATCTGTTGGAGGAAGGGCAGTTCGACGAAGAGCGAACCCGAAGCCCAGCCCTTGGGGGCAATTTTAAAATACATGGCTATCGGGATAGAAAGGACAACTCCCCAGATAGCGGCGTTATTAGTCGTTTTTTTCCAAAATAATCCAAGTAAGAAAACGGCGAGAATCCCCGGACTCACGACGCCCGTGTATTCCTGAATGTACTGAAAGACCTGACCCAGATTGCCGAGTTGCGGCGCCAGGATGATGGCGACGACTAAGGCCGCAGCCGCCGATATTCTGCCTACATTCACTATTTTTCCTTCGCTGGCGCCCTTTCCAAAATAGGGTTTGTAAATGTCCATGGTAAAAATAGTGGCCGTTGAATTCAGCATGGAGGCCAGCGAAGACACAATCGCCGCTGCCAGAGCCGCTAGCACGAGGCCTTTTAATCCCACCGGAATAAAGGTTCTGACCAACCAGGGGTAAGCGCTATCATTGATGAAGTGTCCATCTCTGCTGATGAAAGAAGGATCGACAGTCTGTGCGGTAACGATGCCATCGGGGCCGGCATTCATCAAATAGGCGACAATCCCCGGAATGACGACGACGAGAGGCATCAGCATTTTGAGGAATGCGGCAAAGGCGATCCCTTTCTGTGATTCTGCGAGGCTCTTAGCTGCCAGCGTCCGCTGAATGATGTACTGGTTGAATCCCCAATAGTAGAGGTTGGCCACCCACATGCCTCCAATCAGCACCGCCAGGCCAGGCAAATCCCACCAGGCGTCCCTGCCGTCGGGCGTAATGATTTCCCCCTTGCTCAGAATCATGGAAAACTTAGACGGCGCCCTTTCATACAGCGCTTGGAAGCCCGCAATGATGTTTCCTTCGGAGCCGGGAACCTTGGAAAGCGCAATGAAGGTCGTCACCAATCCGCCGACTACTAACAATACGACCTGCACCACATCCGTCCAGGCGACTGCCGAAAGGCCTCCCCAGAGGGAATAGGCGGCTGCAAATAATGCCAGTCCGATGATGGAATACATCAGCGTAGAGCCGTCCCCGGCGCCCAATATGGTGTCCAAGGCCTTGGCGCCTAAATAGAGGACGGAAGTCAGATTGACGAAGATGAAAAGAGCTATCCAGAAAATAGCGAGGATGGTCTTCAGGTTGGTTCCGTATCGCTTTTCGACAAATTCGGGGATGGTGTATAACTTCTGTTTGATAAAAATCGGCAGGAAAAACTTGCCGACAATCAGCAGCGAGAGGGCAGCCATCCACTCGTAAGAAGCAATGGCCAGGCCGATTGCAAAGCCGGAACCCGACATGCCGATGAATTGCTCCGCAGAGATATTGGCGGCGATCAGCGAGGCGCCGATAGCCCACCAGGGCAGGGACTTGCTCGCCAGAAAATAGCCCTCGGCGGTCTTGTCTCCCTTCCTCGATACCCAAAGGCCAATGAATAAAATGAGCAGGGCATAGGAAGCAAATACGATATAATCTAAGGTACCGAAGTTCATAGCTTGAGCGTTGGTGTGATTGGATTTTTTTTCAAATGAGGAAACAAAGTTTGGAAAATATTGCCAAATGAAGGCATTCTTTTATCCACATCCGAAAAAAACCCGATTGGCAGTTTCCAATTTTAGCGCTTAGCCGAAACCGGATAGCGCAAACCTTCATGCTTCTTCAAAATTGCCTTCACTGAACCGACCCTCAAAGGGGATTCGATAAGCAGGGGCATCCGATTATTGTCATCCGTCACCCAGACATTTAATTCGGCGCCTTTTGGAAAGATATCGCCTTCAATGACTTCCGGCGAAAATTTCAAAGTATTGTACCGTCCAAGCTCTTTGATTTTCTTGCCCTCCTCCCTTCCTCCATATCTGACAGAAAGCGGCCATGTTTTTTTGTCTTCAAAAATTTGGACGGGGAAAGAGTCTCCACTCCGAAAGTTTTGAAATTCGAGATTCCTCGCATAATACAGAATGGACACCATGTTGTGCATGCAATGTCCGATCTGGAAGTTGTTTCGCTCGCGGATATCGTCCTTAGCCTTTCCCCGTTCATTGTAGCAGGTTTTGCGCGATTGGTCGAAGTTGACATAGTCGTATAGCCGGTATTTTCCTTCCAATTGCGTCTTCACGGCCATCATAGGGAGCAGATTGTCCTTTTGCACCCAGGTGTCAAAATAATCCCGCACTTTAAAAAACCAGTCGTAGGATTCGTAAGTCTCGCCAATCACCTGGTAATGGTATTGGTCGTCGTCGTCAATGACCTGGAAAGTAACTTCACCCGCAGAAAACCAGATAAAATTCCAGTTGTAATAAACCTTGTAACTCAGCTTCTCCCCCGCCTTAAAAGTGGTATTGCTGCTGAAGCATGGGTCTTGGTTCAGGCTTGTTTTCCCGCCCGTTTCGGGCAGGTCAATTTTTTGAGAAAAAAAATTTAAAAAAAATAATGGGAATAGCATGCTCTTAAAAAAGAGCTTCTTACGATTCACCTTTACTCTCATAACTCATTGATTTAAAGATATTTAATCGGGCAATAAACAACAACCCGGCTAACGAGGGCAGAGCGATATTTATTACAAATAAAGTAAAAGTCGCCGCCAGAATATCCAATTGATCCGCTGTAAAAAAGCCCCAGACAAAAAGCGCTATCTGGCCTCTGGCCAACAAACCCACCGCTGGAGGCAGAGGCACGCTGGCCTGAATGAGGAAGATGGTGGCTATCCCTGCCGCAGCGTCTAACCAGGGCGCCGGAATTCCGTAAAATTTGAGCAATAAAAAATATTGAAATGAATAGGTGAAGTACCGCAGAAAGGCAAACAACAAGGCCAGGCCCAGCTCATTGCGGCGATAATGTCTCAAAACGCTCAAATGTTTCAACCACTTTTTTAGGGGGTTTATATAGGGGATTCTCTTTGCGATGGGGATAAGAAGGTCAATATTGAAGTAGCCAAAAACCAAAATAGCCACGAAGGCCAGTCCCAAACTCATGGCTACCAAGCTCAGGTAAGGCTCCGGCTCCAGGAATTTCCAATAAAAATAGACGGCTCCAAATAAGCCGACGGCAATCAGCGCCAGCAACTGGCTCATACTGCCGACTAAGGTGGAGATGACCGCCTCCCAGCCTTTACCCTTTTCGATGTACAACATCCGGCCTCCGTATTCCCCTACCCTGTTCGGCGTGAAAATGGCGATCGTGTTGCCCGACAAAACAGCCTGAAAGATTCGCCGGAAATTAATTGTCGAAAAATTGCGGATGAGTTGCCGCCATTTTAAAGCTTCCAAAGATAAATTGAGGGGCATGAGCAGTATCACGATCAGCAGCCACCACAGGTTGGGATAAAAAAAATGCTGCTGGAAGTTGCGCCAGAGATCGAGTGCGTTCTCGCGTGCAAATACCTGCCGGTAAATTGCCCAGGCCAGCAAAAAGGCGATGAGCAGCTTTAGGGCAAAATTGAAAATCTTCTTTTTCGGCGCTTGCAAATTTTAAGGGGATATTGTGGCAGGCAGTTAGGAATTCTGCGAAAACTTTCCACCCCGCAGCCCGATTCTAATCGGGCGAAGTTAGCTTTACGGGTGGAATACATGACAGATGATTGAAAAAAATAAATATCGCTTGCTCGGCGTAGATCCTGGAACCAACGTCCTCGGCTACGCCGTGATTGAAATAGCAAACAAAAGTATGGCGCTCGTCGTGCTGGGGGTGATCACCATGCACCATTTAGAGGAGCACCAGCACAAGTTGAAAAAGATTTTTGAAGAGCTACAGGCCATCATCCGCCGCTATCATCCGGATGAGATGGCTATCGAGGCGCCTTTTTATGCCAAAAATGTGCAGTCCATGCTAAAACTCGGAAGAGCGCAGGGGGTGGCTATTGCCGCCGCTATCACCAAAGGAGTCGAAATCACCGAATACTCTCCCAAAAAGATAAAGCAGTCCGTCACCGGCAACGGCAACGCCTCCAAGGAACAGGTCGCCGCCATGTTGGAACAAATCCTAAAGACAAAATTGGAGGAAAAGTACTTAGACGCCACCGACGGTTTAGCAGCCGCCGTTTGCCATTTTTTTCAGTCAAATTCCTCCACTGGACAGGGAAAAAAATTTAAAGACTGGTCGAGTTTTGTAAAGGGAAATCCCGAAAAGGTCAAAAAGTAAACAGGCAAACAGTCCGGTTAGTCTCAAAGATGCTCGCGAATGGACGCCGCTATGGCCATCATTTCATCGGCAGAGAAATTGAGTTTAGGGGAGGAGAAAGACAATTGACTTTCCGTTTGAAAAGGAACTAAGTGGACGTGTGCATGAGGCACTTCTAAGCCGGCGACTATCACCCCCACCCGCTTACACTCGATAGCCGCCTTCAAAGCTCCTGCCACCCTTTTTGAAAAAGTCATCAGCCCCTCCAATAGCTCATCGTCTAAATCAAAGAAATAGTCAATTTCCTTTTTAGGGATGGCAAGGGTGTGCCCTTTTACTATGGGATTGATGTCTAAGAAGGCAAAGAAATCATCCGTTTCAGCAATTTTATAACAGGGTAATTCTCCCTGGACGATTCTGGTGAATATGCTGGCCATGATGCTTAGCTTGAGAGGTTCATTAGATAAAAATATCGAGAATTTCAAATTCGATAATGCCGACAGGCGTCTGGATGCTGGCGATATCGCCCACCTTTTTGCCTAACAATCCATTGCCGATAGGCGAGGTAGAGGAAATTTTCTTCTCTTTCAAGTTGGCCTCAGATTCCGAAACCAATTTATAAGTGTCCTGCTTACCGGTCTTTTTGTTTTTGATGGTGACGCTTGTAAGCAATCTGACTTCAGAGGTATCCATCGAACTTTCGTCTAGTACGCGTGCATTGGCCAGTACTTTTTCAAGTTCATTGATGCGAAGTTCAAGCATGCCCTGAGCGTTTTTTGCCGCATCGTACTCGGCATTTTCGGAGAGGTCTCCTTTCTCTCTAGCCTCGGCAATGGCTCTGGCTGCTTCCTGCCTGCCGGTGGATTTAAGTTCATCCAATTCTGCCTTTAGCCGATCATGTCCCTCCTGGGTTAAATATGTGTAATTCATCTTGAATTAAAAATTAGAAATCTTTCTTTTTGTCCGAGCTATTTCTGTGGAAAAAGGTTCCGATAAAAAGAGTAAGAAATTAAAAAACAATTCCAGGCCTGTATTCTGTGCTTCCCGTCGGGGAACTCTTTGCGGCTCAATGACCTGAAAAGGTAAAAAATGAAAAGCCAAGAACGTTCCCACTAATCAAGCGAGAACGTTCTTGGCTTATATGATGGGCAAATTTAAGGATTGAAAAGAAAAATCGGAACTTTCTTATAAACTATTTCCTTTCGCAATCCTCGGCTACCCTACCCTCCTTACTTTTTAGAGGTTGATGCGGAAAGAGATGCTGTGATTCCCATCGTAAACTTTGGTCGTCTGGTAGGAGTAATCCAAAGCTACGCGGGGAGCATTTTCATTTTTACTAACTGGGAAGTTTAAGGTAATGCCAGCTGCCAGGCCTGTAGCCAAAGGCTCCGTGCCTACGACTTCCCGATTAGATATCTGTCCGAAGTCAAGTTTGTAACCGCCTCTCAACATCACGAGGTCTTTGTATGAAAATTCAAGGCCGCCGCCTATTTGGTCTTCAGAAAAAGCATTGGAAGTATAATTACCAACGACAGTCAGACGATTGGCAGAAGTCAGATAGAAATCGTAAGACAAGCCGATGTTCAACACCGATTGCAATTCGAAGCTCGTTGCGCGATGCTGAGTCACCAGGCCGTGGGTATTGTCAAAAGAAGGAACTTCGATTTCAGCGCCGAGGCCTTCTCCTTTAAACTGCATCCTTCCGCCCACGTTGCGCAGGGAGATTCCAAATTTGAAATTATCCCGCTCTCCCGTCACGTATTGAACGCCGGCATCTAAACAGAAAGCTGAGGCCGTCACGTCTTCGATACCTTCGGAGACTCCGCGAGCAAGCACTCCCACGGATACTTTATTTTCAAAAATGTGAGAAAAGCCAAGTCCAATGTTGACAAAACGAGGCGAAAAGGTGGAACCGGTTCCGTCTGGCTGGTAGGTGGTAGTGCGGGGGATGTCGCCGAAGTCCATCGTCATCAACTCCACTCCGATAGCGCTATTGTTACCAATTTTTTGAGAAAAACCTAAAGAGTTCAATCCAATTTCAGTCCCTTTCAGATAAAAGGTGTGACCCAATACAATCTCAGTTTTGTTGATCCTCGCAAGGCCTGCAATGTTGAGGCGCATGGCTTCTACCCCCGTAACCATGGAGGTAGTCATGGTATGAAGCCCCGAACTTCTGGCCCATGGATTCATCAATAATTCTGGAGCGCCGGCTTCGCCCTGTCTGTCAGGGTTTCCAGCCCAGGATGGCATAGCGGACAGGGATACCAGCGCAATTGAAAATATGAGGAATAAAGACTTATTCATAGAGTTTTCTTTTAGAAAGCTAATGCTTAGGGAGGCCTCGCCGTCGCATGTTTTTTAGCCCATGCGATGACGAGGCCACCCTCTTCATTAAGCAATGATTACAACCCTGTCGGGTCAAATTGTCTGTTGATACCAAACCATTTCAGCGTGCGCTCGCCAAAGTTCGGAGCCTGAACGTGAATGAGGTAAACGCCGCCTGCGATAGGAATTCCTTTGCTGTTCTTCAAATCCCACTCGAGGTCTGGAATGATCTGAGTACCTGGAATAGCGCTGCCCTTTGGAGAGCGAGGCACTTCGTCGCGATTGTAACGGCGGATAAACTTGCCATCCAATGAGTAAATGGTAATTACGCATTTAGCGGGCAAATTGGTAATCTTTACAATGTTTGCCAGACGAGCGTCTTCGTATTCGGAAAATGCATAGTAAGGATTAGGCACTACATTGATTTTATCCAATGCATTTTCAATACCCTCAGCAGTTAATGCCTCCGCTTCCCTACCTTCAATCTTGAAGCGATAAGTTGGGTAGCCCTTGAAATCTCCCGTTCCGATGCTCACGTCGTAAGACCTTTGAACGCGGATTTTCACTATTGCTTCATTGGGAATCAGTCCCTCTTCTATTGGCAGCAGTCTTTGGCCTGCCGGTAGAATAGGCAGCGCCGTCCAGGTAATGCGCTTCAATGCGTTTACTTTCCTAAGTTGCGTTTGATTTGGATCTAAGCGATCCCGCTGGTATTTGCACTCGCCCACGGTTGGGTCGTTGTAATTCTCAGTAGTGACATAAATAAAGTGCTGTCCACCGGCATAGAAAGTCATTGGATTGTCTAATCCGAATTCAGGCATCAATATTTGCGAATTAGGATTGAAAATCATGTCTGCACCGTTGGGGACGCCGTTGTCGTATTGGTCGAGGAATCCGTTAGCTTTTGAGTAGGCAGAGTTCTCGCCAAAGAAAACATTCAATCGCTTTCCACTCTCTACGTCAATTGCATAGCCAGGGAACCAACTCATTCCATAACCGTCGCCATCGGGAAGCCCATCTTTACCTATAGAGGCTCCGGCTCTGAGGTCAAACTGTTTGTTGTTGCCTTCGGAAGTCACCGGGAAGCCATTTTCGCCAATGACGTTGCTGTACTCGGGAAGCATTGCCTCTACTACTACGCAGCGGCTCCAAAGGTTTTTGTCTGGCGTGAATACGATATCTACGTTGTTCAAATCTTTGAGCAACTTCTCATCATTCACTAAGGCGCCTTGCGCTTTCCAAACAGGAGACAGGTAGAAAGCGTCCGTTGACAACCTCGGCTTCCAGTCGGCTACTTGGTAAGGCACGATGTACCCCTGTCCAATAGTAGCTAAGACTTCGTGCTTTCTGCCTTCCCATTTCTCCTGAGGCTGCACATAATTGAAAGCGCGCGAAGTGGCGCCCAATAGCGCTCCAGACCCAAATGAGAACCCGGAAGGTATGGCAGAGAACCACAGCGCTTTATTTTGGTCGCCGTATTCTAATTCGTATCCGATACTGCCATCGGACGGATCCGACCAGGCGCCAACTCCTTCTACCTGCCCAATGCTGATAGTGAAGCCGTACTCTCCAATTATCTGTTCATTCAGCGAGGCTATCGAGCGGTCGGATTGGATAACATTGCCAGAGTTCAAATCTTTAAGTTCCCAGTTTACCTCTTTGTCTAACTTGGCGTTACTCATATTCTCATCGACAAAAGTCAGTTCAAACTCGCCATCCTTCACTTCTAAAGGATTGAAAATGGTAATGCCAATCGGGCCTCTTCCTTCTAAGTAATCAATTTCACCATTGAAGGTACCATTCAGGATACTGGCTCTTGTTTCATTGGCCATGTCAACAAAGTTATTGCCGACGCCAATACCGTCAATCCTGGTCACTTTTGCTCCGTCGCCATAGCTGGCATTCAAGTCCACATCGAGAATGGGTCGCGGAATTACAGTATAAGTCTGGATGTTCTTACGCCCTTCAAAGTAGGTGACCTTTTGACCAAACTGAGTGATCGGGTCGAAATCTTCGTAATTGTTGTGCGCATAAGCGAGCGCTGAAAAATAGTACTTGCGGAAGTTAATCAAACGGCGGTCGCTGGAAGCAAACTGATCTGTCTTTATGCGGAATGTGTGACGTATCCCCGCATCCAGACCTTCGATTTTTTCTACCGGGAAGAATAAATCCTTTGGTTGATTTGGATCTACCTCAGAACTTGGATTTGGAATAGATTCCCAGTTGTACAGTGTGCCTATGTTATTCTTAACGTCGCACCAGAAAATGAGGCGAGCCTGGGAAGGATCGCCGTAGTCTGCTTTGCTGACATTAGGGCCGGCCAGTTGGTACAAAAGATACCCTTCAAATTTGTAGGTAGAGTCTTCAATACCTTTGGGGAAGCCGATACCTACTTCTTCGTACTGCTCCAAATAGTTATTGGAGAACGGGCTGTTGGTCATCACTGCGATGATCTCCTGATCCAATTCAATCCAATCGACATCCGGCGCGTCGGGTCCGTCAACGATGGCGAAGCAGGCGTCGAATAAGTCCTGGGAAATATCGTCGGCAGCCAGCAATCTGGAAATATCGGGACAAGGGTAATCCAATTTAGGCACCCAGACCACTCCAATGATCAGCTCATTGATAGCGGCAGGCTGAAGGGTAAACGGACCGGAAGCCTGGATAGTCCGACGGTCGTAGTCCGGCAGTGCAGCATTACACATAGACCAGGCCGGAGCAACTTTATTCGGCTCATCCACAAAAGCATACTTGATGAAGTCCGTGCTTCCAGGATTGTATGCGCTTCCACCGAAAGTAAAGGGAGTGCCATCCCTCCAACGACCTGTGAGGTAGTTATAGAAGTGAATGTCAATACCAGGGTCGGTCGTGCCTGGAGTCGGTGGAGGAGAGCCATAGCTTCCGTTATTGTAATACGTGAAAGAAGACATACCCAGTTCTTCTAAGAACTCATTCAATGGGCCGCGGAAATAGTCCGTACCTACAATCGGAATATCTCTTCCATAAGTAGGAGTGCCATTGTCGCAAATAATCCCAGTTGAGCCGTCTTCAGCGTCGGCATTATAGGTGTATGCCAAACTTCTTCCCACGTCGCAACCCACGAAGTCGTCAATATAGCAGCCGAGGTCGGGGTCCACCCACATAGCAAAATAAGTACTGTCGATGTCCTCTTTTGCGCGGTTGATCAACTTATACCTTTGGAAGGTCATGTCGTTGATTTGGTCGTTGGTAGAATAGGCAAAAGCCTGTACCTGCACCTCCATCCTGATAGCCGTGGCTTTTGATTCGCCGTGAACAGCGCCGCCGCCTTCGTCATTATAAATCCAGAAAATCATCTGGTCGGGATACTGAGGTCTATAGCCCGGTATTTCATCAGGCGTACATCCTCTGATTTCGATGATGGGATAATCTCCCTGGAGAGGGTCGTAATAGCCATCGTCGTCTTCGTCCCAGAAACCGGCTAATCCCTGGTCGGTAGTGGGCAGGTCAAAGTTGTGAATATCAAAGAAATATGATACTCCCGTCTGCTTTGCTGGCCAGCCTTTGACCCCGGCAGGAATCATATCTTCGGTATATTCAGGAGCTCCCGGCTCTAAAGATGCCTGATACAGCCGGAGGTGTTCGTCTATCTCCTCACCAGATACGACAAAAAACTTATCCCAGTGATCGCAATTGGCTTTTTCTGTAGTTCCGGATTCCGGATGGATAGGGCCAGGCCAAAAGTCGCTACTGTTGCCATTGTTGCCATAAGTCTGGCAGGCTACTTTCAAGTTGCCGCCCGGGTCAATACCGCCAAGCCAAACTGCGCCGGCAAAAAGAGAAGAAACTTCCTTCTGACCTGGTTCAACTTTTGGAACAATGTACCTGCCATCGTTGCGATCCCACCAGACGTCTCCACCAGTGGTCAATCGGGCGCGGACGTTGTTGACATCTTGGTCAATTTGTCTCTTTGCCGTTGTACAACTTTCCCTAAACTTAATAGTAGAGTTGTTAGTCGGGGAATTGGGCGACTTCTTCGGCATATAGGCAAAGGCCGAAGTTGCAAACAGCCAAATTCCCAGAATAAGGAATAAAATTGTTTTAAGATTACGCATAATTAATTTTTTTACTTTGGAAAAACCCAGGATGGCCTATCCTGGGTTTTTCCGCTTACTAATTATTCTCAATTAAAAATCTAAGATGGCGCCGAGGAAAATTCTCCGCGGCAGGCTGTATAAACCTGGGTTCAGTAGTCTCCACTGATAAGAAGCAAGGAATGCATCCCTGCTCAAGCCCGGGATAATTCCTTCTTCTAAGAAGGCAATACCTCTGGCAGAATTGAGGAAACCGTCGTCGCTGGGCGAGCCTGTAAAGGTATAGACTCCAATGATGTTACGTCTGTCCAAAATATTCTGTACCCTCAGATAGACGTTGATATTCAATCCTCTACGCGAGTCTGCCTTGCTGATATTGAAGGACTTGTCAATCCGACCATCTAAGCGGAATGTCCAGGGTAGCCTTGAACCGTTAATGGCGCCTTTAATACCATTGGAACCAAATTGAACCGGCTCGACTCCCGCTGTGTATGGCCGACCGGAGACTGTCACTGCCGTCAGGTTGATACCTGCATTGGCAAAGATGTCCAAACCGCCAATTCTCGGACCATTGTATGCTTTGCCGGAACCATAGCGATAATCCAATACCGCATTAAGGCGGTGACGCTCGTCATAGCTCATCGGATAAAGCGTACGTTGAATACCGCGCGAGCCAAGACCCCTTGAAGAGTTGGCGTCGGAGCCTGTACCGTCTGCAAATTGCAGGGTATAAGTCAGATTTAAAGAAACATTTCCCGTTCTGCGCAGGTCATAGGTTGCGGAGAAAGCCTTAACGGTAGCAAAGTCTAAGTTGTCATAGGTTTCGTAAGTACTGATTGTCGGGATATTCGTGAAGAACCGGCTCTGTACCATGTTTCTCAACTCTTTGTAGTAAGCCGAGATTTTCAAAGCGGAAGATTCACCTAACATCTGCATGAAACCTACCTCATAATCTACCGTGCGCTCAGGTTTGAGGTTCGCATTGCTGCGCAAACCGCTCCCGGAAGTTTCCCAATAGAAATAAGTGAGCGGGCTGACGAAGTTGTTCGATGGCGGGCGCTGTACCAATACGTCGTAGTGAGCGAAGAAGTTGGCCTCGTCAGAGATGGGGAAGGAGAATGCCAGACGAGGCATGACATTGATCTGAGGCTTGTAATCTTCAAATGATACACTCGGATCAAAATTCGCGCTGGTGATGTTCCGCTTAGACTCATCATCCTCGGCATATCTCGGAAAAACGGGAGTAGTGCCAAAAATCTGGCTACCGTCATTAACCGGAGTTCCATTGGGCAGGTACCAGGTATCGCCATCGCGATAGGCCTTCACGCTTTCGCCTCCTTCACTGTTCACATACACTTTAAAGTCGTCGCCAATGTTGCCAGGGCGATTAATGTCGAACCTGTTGGCAAAATCCTTTGCTGTCATGATGTCGTACAGAGAATAAGGATCCTTCAGCACTTTCGTGTTGGCGTCAAAGCGGTCAACGCGCACTCCCAGACGGAAGATGATGTCTTTGTAAGTAAACTTGTCCTGAATATAGGCAGCCTGATAGTTAGGCCTGAAAGCGGCAATCGGGAAATCGCGAACTCCATTGGCGTCTCTTGAAGTAAAGAAATCCTCAAAGCTAACGTCGTTCAAAGGGTTCCCGATGTAGTCGTATCCATAGTAGCTGATAATCCCCTGGTCGTTCAGCTCGCGCGCTGAAAACATGTCGATACCTAAATTGCCCGGCGCCAGGCCGTCAATATTAAAATATTGATTAATCGGAATGTTCCCGTTTTTCTCCCTTACGCGCTTGTAGAAAAAGAGGTCGGGATTGTCGAATTCAGACTCAGGAGCAAAAATAGGAACCTGAATAGTGTCCTGGGTGATATTGCCATTGGCGTCAAAGACGATCTCCTCGCCAGGAATATAATAAAGGATAGAGGTGGAATCTAATCCCTGTCCTTCAAGGTGCTGGTTGGCCAATTGTCTGGCGATAGTCCATAGTCCTCTCGGCGCTACGGAATAGGCTCTGCTGACGGATTGCTCATAGAGAAATCCAAATTGGATCTGGTGGCGCGCGCTTCCTGCGCCTCCGGGCACTAACTCAAATGAGGTGTTGGCGTTGAAGGTGTACAAATCAAAATCAGTCTTAGAATTGGTGTTGTACACAGAACCAATATTGGTATGGGTATTCCATACGCTACCTAGTTCTCCGGTGATAAAACCGTTGCGAACCAGAAAATCTGTAAAACGGGTTTTGTCCTGTGGGTTATCAATATACCGCGTCAGCACGGGATTGATGTCTAAGTTGGGAGTAAATCCTTTGAATATCGAGGTATAGTCTATCTGACCATCCACAATAGTGATTGAGCTGTCAGTTTGGAAAACAATCTTGTCAATTGTCGGCTCCCACTGGATGTCGTAATTGCCGATATAGCCATAGTCAAACAGGCGATCTTCATGGCGCTTATCGTACTGGCTACCCTGGTTCTTCTCATATCCAAATTGCAGGACGTAAACTGCATTTTGCACTAAAGAGCCTTTGTTGCCGGCATCCTGATCGGTTCCCATTTGCTGGGCGCCGCCTAAGCGATGGCGGAAGCGGAAGTTAGCGCTGTAGCGATCGGTATAGGCTATTGGATTGTTGAAGCTATTGAAAACCTGCCATCCGCCTGGAGTGAAATGGTTCTTGATATCGGCGTAGGTTCCGGAAAGCGTAACGTCAATGTTGCGTCCCAGGGTGGCATCTAATTTACCGTTGAAGTCCAAAGCTGCTCTATTCTCATTTTGGTGATAGGCAAAACTCTCCACACCGCTATTGTCAATCCACTGAGCTGCCGGATAGGTGGTGCCACCAAGCAGTCGAATCGGATTTGCCTCTAACTCTCTGCGCACGTCGTCTTTCAGGTAATAAATAGGAAGAGCAGAAGGCGAGTCGTCTTTTTGACCCACGTACTGGCCAAGGATGCGATATCCCAAAAGAGTTTTTCCTTTCCGCTTTGCTATGGGGCCGCTCAGGGTAAGGCTCGCCAGATTGTAGCCGAAAGCGTCGAGGTATTCGGAAGTCTCCATTTCCAGTCCACCGCTGAATCTTTCAGACGGGCCCTTGGTCGTTATAGATATAATCCCACCGGTCACGTCGCCATACCGGGCTTCGATACCTCCTGTAATCACCTGCATCTGCTCAATACTCTGATTGGGAACTAAACTTCCTCTCACCCGAATACCATCAATATAGTAGTTAGTAGCGTCGCTCCTGGAACCGCGAATCGTCAGAGCCGATCCCTCGTCGGCTGAGCCTACGCCGGCGCTCAGAGAGGCAAGGGCGTTAACGTTCCTGGTCGGCAGGTTTCGGATTTCTTCACTGGTGAGGGTTTTTCCCTGCGTCGTATTGTCCTTTTCTACCAATGGCGGCTTATAAACCACCTCAATGGTCGTAAGGGTAATACCTGCTGAAATTTGAGCGTCTAAGGAGTTGGCCTTTCCCGCGCTAATAATTACCCCGGTTATTTTGACTTCCTGATAACCGGTGTAGGAGAACACGACGTCATAGGTGCCAGGGTCTAATTCAGTGACACTGTAATACCCGTCAAAATCCGTTTGTGTTCCGGTAATGAGCACGCCTCCTCGATAAAGCGCCACAGTACCAAACAAAATAGGTTCGCCGGAATCAGCATCTGTCACACTCCCCTGCAATGAAGTCTGAGCCATCGCTCCAACTCCGGCTAAGAAAAGCGTGAAGGTGAGAAGTAAATAACGTACCATGTAATTTGAGTTTTTAATGAAAGTTGATCCTGTTAATCGTTTTGGCATGGGATGCGCAATATTAGTGAAAAACTCTATTTCCAGCAAAATTCATCCTTGTTGCTTTTTTCTAATTTGATTATACTTGCTTGCTTCCCAGTTTTTCACTGCCAAAAGTTCTGCTCGCCTGTCTGTAAATCAGACATTTCTACCTGATTTTTTTCTCAATTTCTTTTAAAAATTATTTTCTGATGGTCGAACTGCAAGACCTTCAAAAACAGGTCGACCTCACTTTAGAGCGCACCAAGTTAGTACTACGCTTCCACAATATAGAACCTATCCAAAAAAACGTTTTATTTTGTCCCCGGCTTAACAATTTTGGTTCTGCCAAAATTCTTCGATGAAGAGATGACACGGCTAATAGCGAAGTTCTTCGGAAGTCATTTTTACTAACTTTGCAGGCTTTATTTTTTGTCGCCATCTTTTGCAAACGGAGCCTTTGCGAGGTTGGGATCTACATTTCAACCTGCGTCGAATCCACTTTTAATTTTAAAAATGAGAGCCGTCCTGTTTCTAATCTTCTCACTTTTGTTCACAGCCTGTGAATCCCAGCTTCCGACCCTACACATTAGTATATACTGTCGCTACGATCAGCAGGAAGGCAAGATAAAAGCAGAAGCCATTTTTACAGAAGACGACGCCTCCGGAAAGCCCCAGGTAAAAGTCTTCCAGTCGGGCGTCAGCTTCCTGGGCAGCAACATGGAAACCCGCAACCTACCCGGCGCCATCCGCTACGAATCCAATCGGTCTATCCGGCTGCCCGAACAATTGCCCCTTTATTTCAGAGAAGATTCAGATAGGGAAAAAAACATCCTGCTGCCCATGAATCCCATTCACAGCATCAGTCTGCCCGGAGAAACCTTGTCCAAATCGCAGGGAGGAACGCTGAAGTTCGAAGGGAAACCTCTGTCCGATGAGGAACAAATTACCTTCCTCTTCACCGACGCCCAGCGACAAAACCACAGCATTGAACTGAGCGGACAGGTCAAGGGCAGCGAAATCAAAATCACCCCTTCCGACATCTCCTCCTTCGCTACGGGACCGGCAGAGTTTTACCTGGTGAGAACCCTAAAACAAAAAAGCCGGGAAAAGTATTACGACATTTCCATCCAGACAGAATTTTACTCGGAAATTTTCAACGTAGTAATTGGCGAGTGATGCAGGCAGGATAGCTTCAGGCAGGCTGAAAACCAAAGTGGATTTGAATTGATTCCTCCCTTCGTCGCAAATCCTCTGCTGATAAAGTCAACAATCTGCGGGAAACTGCGGGAAACCCCAGGGTCAAAATTGCCCGGCTAATCAGCTCTCTTTCTTTTAAATCTTTACAAACTTCCAAACCTCCTTTTGCCTGAGGCTGGACAAGGTGAGAAAATAGATTCCCGAAGGCCAGTCGCTGACATCCAATGAAATCTGCTGAGGCTCAAATAAACGCGTGGCGTCGGAGCTACGCGAACCCAATTCCTGACCCAGCAAATTGAAAATCCTCAGTTTAAATTCCGTAAAACCATCATTGGAAAAATCTATCTTTAGCTCATCCTTCACAGGGTTCGGGAAAACCCGCAGGATATGCCTGCCGCCGAGATATTTATTTTTAAAATCGCCTGACTCCCGCTCCTCTGGGCTGCCGACGCACCAGGCGTACAAATATTTGGACGCCTCAAAAACATTCAACCTACCTCCTGTCGTGGTCTTATCCATCAGGCTGGAAATTGGATCTACATTTAATAATAAGGCATCCCGAACAAGGAGCGCGGCTTTAGCAGGTTCCGCTTGGGCGAAATCCATCAAATCCCCGCAGGGAAGGCTGTACAACAAAGCAACCGAACCAGTCAGGTGCGGACAGGCCGCAGAGGCGCCCTGGAAGTTTGTGCGATACTGATTGCCAGGAGAAGTGGCAACCGTTCCGCTCGGCGCTCCCATGTCAATGCTCTCCCTTCCATAAGCCACATTCGCAAACTTTTGATCGGTAGAGTCCGTACTGGTAACCGTCATCAAAAACTCGCTGGGGCAGGTGGTCGGCATGTCTCCCACTTTATCCACATCCCAATTCTCATTGGCGGTGGCGGCCACACTGAGCACACCCGCTTCGCCCAACAAATCGAACATCTCTCCCCAGGCAGGTTCTTCGGAACAAAATACCATGTCCAATCCAAAAGACCCGTTTACGGCGACGACAAATGCGCCCTTCGCCCCGCCGCTCTCATTGTATAAAAGCCGCTGGGTCAGAATGTAATCTAAGGCGGAGATAATCTCACTCACCCTGAAAATTCTCAGGAACATGACTTTCACATCCCAGTTGACACCCGCCATGCCTTCGCCGTTGTTCCCTTTGGCGGCGATGATGCCGGTCACGCTGGTACCGTGCGACGCTACATCAAAAGAAGGCGAGTTGAGCGTAAAGTTCCAGCCATGCTGGTCGTCCACCAATCCATTGCCATCGTTGTCAATGCCGTCGTCGGGAATTTCCCCTTTGTTGACCCAGATATTTCCCTCAAATTCAACGTGGTCGAGATCAAAGCCAGAATCTAAAACAGCCACCACAATATCATCCCCTTTAGCCGTCTGCCCGCCCGTCGTCAGATCCCACACCTCGGGCAGGCCAATCCGCCTTAGGTTCCACTGCGAAGTGAAAAGCGGATCGTCGGGAGTTGCGCTGCGAAACTGAACGCTCCTGTCCCAGGTAGCAGAACGAACTCCAGGCGTCCTTTCCAGCAGAGCCGTCAGTTCCGAGCAATCTGAATAGTCCTCAAAATCCACTAAGTAAATATTGGCGATGGCAGAAAGCGTCTTTTCAATTCGCAGACCTTCTAATCCGGGAAGCCGCCCTTTTACTTTTTCCAAAATGGCCTGCCGGTCGGCGCCCTTCTCAAATTGAACGACAATCCTCCCTTCTCTTTGGGAAGGAAACTCATGCCCCGCCGATTGAGAAAAGATGGGAAAGGAAAAAGACAGGAAAATAAAAATGAAAAAAGACAGCAGCCGCATAAATCTATTTTTTGAGTTTTTGGAAAAAACGAATACGCCCGAATAATCATGCCACCCGCGAAGTTTTATTTTTTATAAAAATAGTCAAACGCTCGTCTCCCGGGCTTCCGTTCATGGCAACTTTAAATCGGGGTCGCCTGTGGGGTCGCTTTCCCGGATGGTTTTCGAGATTCAGATTTTCCCTCAGCTTTTAAACTTCATCGAACGGCTACCGTACCTAATGGGAGTCAAATGCCTGTAAAAAATCTATCTGCGTTCTAAGAGCGCCATGTAGAAGCCGTCAAAGCCATCTCCGGCAGGGGAAATATGGCGCTCCTCTAAGAGTTTGAAATCGGGGTACTCCGCCAAAAAGCCCTGCACCTGTTCTTCATTTTCCGAAGGCAGCAGGCTACAGGTGGCATAGACCATCAGTCCGCCGGGGCGAAGCATGGCGCTATACTCCCGAATGATTTTCGCCTGGGTCTTTTTTATACTTTCGATAAAGGCTGGCGACAGTTTCCACTTTGCATCGGGATTGCGGCGCAGCGTTCCCAGTCCGGAACAGGGGACGTCCAAAAGCAGCCGGTCTGCCGACTGGTGCAGATGCTTAATCGTTTTCGAAGATTCTATCAGGCGGGTTTGCACGCAGTGGATGCCGTTGCGGCGGGCGCGGCGGCGCAGTTCGTCCAATTTGCGCGGATCGGTGTCCATGGAGATAATGCTGCCCTTGTTCTCCATCAGCGTCGCCAGGTGCAGCGACTTGCCCCCGGCGCCGGCGCAGGCGTCCACCACCCTCATGCCAGGAGCCGCGCGCAGGAAAGGAGCTATACACTGCGAACCCGCATCCTGCACTTCAAAGAATCCCTCTTTAAACATGGGGCTGACAAAGACATTCCCCCGCTGTTTCAGCACTAAGGCCTCGGGCGCCAGCTTCGTCGGTTCCACTTCCCAGCCCCGCTGGTTGAGCATCTTTTGAACTTCTTCCTTTTTTATTTTCAAAGAATTGACCCTCAGCACTACCGGGGCGGGGCGGTTCATGGCCTGTATCTCTGCGCTCCAGGACTCGCCCAGTTCAGCGTAGGCCAGCTCGTCTAACCAGTTGGGAATGGACTCTGTGATTTTCCGATCTCCCGCCCTTTCTACTTCTTTTTTATTTTCAAAAATAGCTGCAGACGCAAGTCCCCTGAATTCCTCCCAATCCGGCAACGCCTGCTTTTTCAAAATGAGATTCACACCCAACAGTCTGATCCAGTCGGCCTCTTCAAATTCGGAGGGATTCGCCTCTGTTTTGGAAGGGTCTAAAATGGCCTGCAACAGCCGACCCCAGCGCACGATTTCATAGAGGTTTTCGGCGACAAATGCGCGATCCCGCTTTCCCCACTTCGGATTGGATTTGAACAATTGTTCGAGGGCTTTGTCTGCATATTTCCCGCGGCGGAAAATTTCGACCAGCGCTAGCGCCAGGCCATGAACGAGTACGCGATGAAGTTTTAACATGAAGGCTTAAATTGTAATGGGCCGCAGGATACAAAAAATTCCAGCGAGAGCAGGGCCAGACTCCCCCACCTCCTTTTTAATCCAACTGCTTCTCTAAAAGGTCTAAGTGTTCGTTTATCTGCACTTGGCGTCGCTCCAACTTGGCGATTTGTCCTTCCTCCTGCTCCAGCATCTCGTCGAAGCCGACGAAGTTCTGATCAATTTTCACCTTGATGTCGGAGACGTAGGTGCGTAGTTTTCCCGAAAGTACCGTTTCCAAAGCATTGCGACCTTTGGCGATTTCCTGCTGGAAGCCGTCCAGGATTTTTCTGCGCTTTGCGGCAGAGGTGAATCCGGCAAACAGCACCCCGATGGTGGTGAGCACTCCGCCCGTGATATCGAAGACAGAGAGTTTCGTCACCGCAGCTAAGATGACCCCGACGATGGCCAGGCCGCTGCCGGTGGCGATAGAAGTAGTGGGCAATTGCTTGTTCGGAAACAGATAATCGGCGCTAAAATTCTCCGGCCTGTTGAGGAACTTATGGAAAGTCTCCTGCAACTCCTGCAATACATTGGCCCGCCGCTCGGCGATATCGCTGAAGATTTCGTGGTTGTTTCGCAGCACCGTTTCCCCGGCGGTGAGTTTCAGGTCTATCATTTTGGCCATCTGCTGGATGCTGTCGGCTAAGTCGGCGATGTTGTCGTTGAGCTTATTCTGCAATTCTAAGTGCAGCTCTTGATCCAAGTCTTTGGCCAGGGCTTCCAACCACTGCTGCGCATTGGCCTTTTTGGTAAAAATGCCGGCGATACTCCTGCGCAGCAAACTGAAAAAACCCAGTCCCTCGCTCAGTTCTTCTTCTTTGGCTCCCGTAATCCTCGCATAACCGGCGATGAGATTTTCTACCAACATATCCACCTGGCGCAGCGATTTGCCCTCCTGCTTATCGAGGCTCAAAGAGACATCCTGCCGGAAAGCCTTATCCACTTCCCACTGGCGGCGGCGGTCGGCCACGCCGCGCGCGATGCGCTCGTTGAGATTGCGCGAGGTAGAAAGATTGTTTTTCAATTTTAAAATGGGCGCCTTGCCGCCGGTGATATTCTCCCGAATGTATTCCCGCAGCGGAAGGAAGCCGCTGTCCGGGTTCCCCTCCATCTCCTGTTTAGCGGAAACGGCAAACACTCTCGGCGTCTCTACTCCTTTTTTTTCGGCATAATCAAAAACGCCCTTGACGTTGACGGCCAAGTCCTCTTCCACGGTCAAATCCTTTTGTTGCAAAACGAAAATCACCTTGCGCCGCCACTCCGCATGGATATAGTCAAAAAAGTCCCAAGCCGACTGCCGATAGGGATTCTTTGCCTCAAAAACAAAGACCACCAAATCGCTCGCCGGAATAAATCGCTCCGTGATTTCCTGATGATGCTCTACGATCGTATTCGTGCCTGGAGTGTCCACAATGGCTATCTCTTTCAAAATATCCACCGGAAAAGTGATCTTCTTCAGGTAGGGATTGATGGCGATGGTCTCCTCCTTTTCTCCCCAAATGACCTGCTGAATGGTATCCGTCATCGGCTGAGGCGCCACTTTGCAAATCTCCTTTCCCGTGGACAGGAGCGCATTGATAAAACTGCTCTTGCCTGCTTTCACCTCGCCGACGATGACGAACATAAAAGGTTCGTTGATCCGATTCCGCAAATCGGAAACGATACGGGTCAGCTCTTCGTGGTGAATTTCAACGGTGAGGTCGTGAAGGTCTTTGACGATTTCGTCAATCTTAGAGCGCAGCGTCAGAAGTTGGTCGTTTAAAATGTCTGTCATGCTTTCGGTTTGCGCAAAGGTACAATTCCGCATTTGGGACAGGGAATTTAAATTTAGTCACAGGGAGAGTGCGGGTGAGAAACATTGCGGGAGACAGTCAGGAAACATCCGCCTTTGTCTATCGCATGGAGGCGCATTTACTCGGCGGCCACTCAAAAACTCCTCTGCCTGCCGATTAAAATATAGCGATTTTTCTTTATGATCGAAAAGAGGCAGTTTTGGCGCTTTTCGTCAATAGGCCTGTTCTGTGCTAAATCGCTGGTTTTTGATATCTGCGATACTGTCAAAAAGAGGTAGCAGAAAATTCCTGACAAACTTGGGTTCGCAGATTAGATCGCACCGCCTGACGGTGTATGCCATCGTGAATACCCGACAGCCCCGTTTACTTTTTTAGTTCAGCGCGCTGACTAAAAGCTCTCCCCTCATACCTTCATTACCCCTCGTCAATTGAATTTCAAATATTCCAATATCTGAAAATGCGACTCCTCCGGTTCCAGGAAAACGCTCCCTCACCTTCCGGCGCAAAAAGCCGCACAGACTATCCCCGCAGCCAAGGCGGCATTGAGCGACTCGGCGCCGCCGCTCTTTCCGGCAGGGATGGATATGCGGTGGGTCAGATGTTGTTGGAGGGACGGCGAGATGCCATGGCTTTCATTGCCGATGACGATGAGGGCCTGCCCGGGCAGGTCTGCGCCGAAGATGGAACCGCCGTCCAGTACTGTCCCATAGGTGGGAATGGCGGGGAGGTTTTTTTTCAAAAAATCAAAGGGCGTCTCCATGCAGTGTACGCGGAGGAAGGCGCCCATCGAGGACTGAATGACCTTGGGATTGTACAACTCCACGCTGCCGGGAGAACAAAAGACCCAGGGGATGCCAAACCAGTCCGCCACCCGGAGGATGGTTCCTAAATTGCCGGGATCCCGGATATCTTCTAAGTATAGCGACAAGCCCCCGCCGACGGCTTCTGCGTCGAACTGAATCTCCGGTTGGGTGAGAACTAAGAGCGCCTGGTTGGGGGTAGAGAGCAGGGAAATCCTTTCTAATTCTGCGGGCGTCACAGGGGCGGTCAGTTCTTTCCAGGGGCGGATCAGGCTTTCATGTGCGTCTATCCATTCGGGCAGGGCAAAGATTCCCTCTACAGAAAGTCGCCCGTCAGCCAATACTTCCAGCGCCATCTTCGTGCCTTCCACGATGAAATTGTGATACTTTTGGCGGAATTTACGCAAGTGCAGCGATTTGAGATATTTTAACTGATTGATAGAAAGACTCATAAACAGCAACCATTACTAGTTGGGAAATACCATCGCATTTCCTTATGACAGAAAATAATTTTTGGAAAAATAAAAATAACTATCGGCAGGCGCTCTCCGCAGGGAGGAAGCTTTTGGGGCAAGGCCTGCCGCCGCTTCTATTCTGGCTGATTCTTTTGATTCCATTGCTGCAAAGTTGTAGCGCCACCCGCTTTTTAGATAAAGAAAACCAGGAAAAGTTTTTGGTAAAAAATTCGGTGACGATTGAAAAGGAGGCCGGCGGGAAAATCAGAAACAGGGCGAGCCTGAGCTATGAACTGGCCAAACTGTACCATCAAAAGCCCAATCGAAAATTCTTTGGAATCCCCAGGCAGTATTTTTATTACCTAGCCCAGGACACAGTCGGCAGATCCGGTCTTGCGCGATTCTTCCGCAATTTTGCGGGAAGCACTTTCGGAGAAGAACCCGTCATTTTTGATTCCCTGCTCACCGTCGAAACGACTTCCTCCATGCAAAGCTATTTGCAAAACAGGGGCTTCTTTTTGGCGGAAGTCTCCCACGAAGTCAAAACTAACAGGAAAAAAACCACGGCCAGGGTCGCCTACCAAATCCGACCGCTACAGCCTTTTAAGATTGATACATTAATTTATAAAAGCCGCGACACTTCCATCCAGCGGATTCTTCAGGAAACGGCGGGGGAGTCTTTTCTCAAAAAGGGAAACAACGTCGATGTAAAACTCTACGACCAGGAGGTCGCCCGCATCACCCGCTACCTGCGCAACAACGGCTACGCTGATTTCTATCCCCAGTATATCAGCACACTCGAAGGCTATGACAGTTCCAATGTTCATCGCACAGTCAGCCTGAAATTGGAAGTGCTCCAGCCGCCTAACAATAAGAATCACGAACTGTACGAGGTAGGCAATATTTACATTTATCCGGAATACGACCCGGACACTGCCAATCTCGTCAAACCGGACACTTTAGTCGGCGGATTTTTCTTCGCCAAGGGCGACCGCCCTTTTAGGGTCAAAGCCTCTACCCTGTCCAGTTCTATTTACTTTCACACGGGCGAGAAATTCAACCAGGAAGCCATTGACAACACCGTCAAGCAGTTGAGCGCTCTCGGCGTATTCCGTCCGCCTACTATCAAATACGAGCAGGATCCCCTGCACCCCGGTATCCTCAATTTTTACATCCTGCTGACTCCCACCGACAAATGGGAGGTCGGGATGGACATCGACATCAACACGACCGAGCGAAGGGGGCCGCTCACCAACCGAAATCTGTTAGGCCTGAGCATCAGCCCTTCTCTACGCAACCGCAACTTCCTCAAAGGCGCCGAGCTATTCATCGGCAGCGTGGATTTGGGGATCGAGCTGGCCCTGTTTAACAAGAAAACATCCATCATCAACGCCTTAGACACCAGGGTGCAAGCTGAGCTGTACTTCCCGCGATTCGCAGATTATTTCGGCCTTTGGAAGGGAGCCAGAAATTTGGGGATTACCGGCGAGCGATTCCACAGATCCCTGCAACAAAGAGCCAAGAGTCGCTTCTCTTCCAGCTACAACCTGCTCCAGCTTATTGACAATTACGATTTGCAGTTTGCCAGCCTGTCTTATGGATTTGAAGTTCCGCTCTCCTTGAGTCGCCTGGTTTCTATCAACCATTTCGGCATCGACTTAGTCATTCCGAAAGTTATTCCCTATTCGCGTTTTGATTCGCTGCTGACCCTGCTGCCTTCTCTGCAAAGCTCTTTTGGAAAGCAGTTCATCACCGGCCTTTTGTTCAGAGACATGAATTATGTCTATTCGAGCGCCAACCAACGCAACAATGCCAACTGGTATTTCAGAGGCTATTTTGATCTCTCAGGTTTGGAAATGATGGCCGTCAACGAGTTGTACAACCAGCTCGCCGGCAAAGAGGAGGCCTTTCGAGTTACGGGAGTGGAGTTTTCTCACTATGCAAAATTGGAGTTGGACGGCCGCTACCTGATGCGATTCTCTCCCATGCGTTCACTCATTTTTAGGTTAAATTCCGGTATCGCCAAGCCCTTTTACAAATCTGCGGAGGCGCCCTATGTGAAGCAGTTTTATGTGGGCGGCCCGTACAGTATTCGCGGATGGTATGCGCGCGAACTTGGCCCCGGACTATACAACGACGCGCTCACCCACGACACGAGAAACAGAACGCTCTTCTACCAGTCGGGAGATTTTAAATTGGAATTCAATATCGAATACCGCTTCCACGTCATGCGGCCTTTTGGCTTGTTCGACTTATACGGCGCCTTCTTCTTAGACGGCGGCAACGTCTGGACGCTCGAAAAAGATCAGTCCCGGCCAGGCTCTCAACTCGCCTGGAAGCGGGTTCTCAACGAGCAGGGAGATATTGTACAGGATAATTTTCTTAGGGAAATGGGTTTGGCAACGGGCTTTGGCACCAGGTGGGATTTCACCTATTTCATCCTCCGGTTCGACCTCGGCTCCCCAATCCGCCAAAACTATCCCGACAAGGCTCGGGGGCAGTCTTAT
The DNA here is from genome assembly GCA_964643005.1 of uncultured Saprospiraceae bacterium. Classification (GTDB taxonomy): domain Bacteria; phylum Bacteroidota; class Bacteroidia; order Chitinophagales; family Saprospiraceae; genus UBA6168. The sequence continues at coordinate 30,649 of CAZXQI010000017.1, forward strand.
TCTATTGAGCTTTCAAAATGGAAACTCGGAGACATCCGGTACCAGCTCGCCCTGGGATATCCCTTCTAATCGCCCAAGTATTTTTCAAAAAAAATCTCTGCAATCTGTGGGAAAAGCCCGAATATATCCGGTCTGATTTTCTCCACTGTCAAAAATCATCTGCGGGAAGCCCTCGCAAAAAGGGCAAAAAAAATCAACCATCCGCAGACGGTTGATTTTTTTTGAACGGTAAAACAAGCCTTTACCGCTGTTGAAGTTAATTTTTAGATACCTGACTCACAATCAGCTACAAAACCCAGATTCGTTTTAAGAACCCCTTCTCGCCGGCGGAGTCGGCGCTTTAGGTGCGGGCGCGGCGGGTCTCGTAGCTGGCGGAGTCGTCACCCTGGGCGCCGGTTCGACGCGCCGCAGCTCAATGCTGGTTCTCTCCCAGGTGTTCTTATGGAAATCGCTGGCCTTGTCCAGATTGGGCATTGGCGCAGTGTTCTGTCTGGGAGCAGGCGCCTGCGGCTGTTGCTTAGGCGTTGGCGCAGTGTTCTGTCTGGGAGCAGGCGCCTGCGGCTGTTGCTTAGGCGTTGGCGCCGGTTGTACGGGCGTCGGCTGGCGAACAGGCGGCTGCGGCTGTTGTCTCGGCGGCGTCGGCTGCACAGGCTCTTTTGCCCGCGGCGGTTGCACTACATCAGGCTGCCTGACCGGTGGAACCTCGGTATCGGGCTGCCTGCTCGTCGGCGGCTCAGTTCTGGCCGGGGGCAGGGTTTCCTGTCTCCGTTTCTCATCAGCCTGGGGCTGCGGTATGGGAACTCTGTCGGGCTGGCGCAGTTCGGCTTCTTTTTGCTTTTGCACGGCGACCTCTTTAGCCAGCTCAGGATATTTCTTTCTGTTTTTATCCAAATACTCCCGGCTATCCATGGCCTTGGTCGGGTGAGAAGCGTTGTACTTTTCTCTTTCCCCCTCCATTTTTCCAAACTCTCTGAAGTTTTCAGGCTTTGTAGTGCTGCTCCTCAGCCAGCCGTCAGTGACGATGGTGTTGTAATGCCGCTGCCACTGATTCACCGCCACGATGACGCTACTGCCCGATCCGCGGTGGCCGTAATAGTGATTGACCATGTAGGACGAGAAGTAGGGATAGTAGTAATGGTGGTAAGGCCGGTAAAAATACCAGTGAGTGAAATAGTAGGACGGCAAATCTACGATGACGATGACTCTGCCCGGGCCGTAATAAAATCCCCAATCCCACCAGACCGGATAAGGCCGCCAGCGGGGATAGGAATACCAGCTCGGGTAGCCATACCAGTAAGGGTAGTTGTAGTAATAGTACCTCTGGGTAACCACCTGCTGCGGCGACGAGTTATAGGAATAATAGGCGTCGTCGTAATCGTAGGCGCTATCGTCATAGCTATACTCGTCGGCAAAAGCCTGAGCCGACTGCATGAGTTCTTCTTTGGCCTGCGGATTAGATTCCAGATTGTTTTTCCAGTCTTCCAATTCTCTGGCTCTGTCTCTGGCAGCTATGAGGCTGAGCGAATCCATTTGACTCAGCAACCAGTCGGGTTTGCGCCGGTAGATATCGCCGACCAGCACGGCCATGCGGATATTGTCGGTCAGGATGGACAGCACTTCCGGCAGTTGCACTAAGTCGCGAAGCGCGTTTTGCGTGAGCAGGGGATAATCCTGCATCAGACCATCGAAGGCTCTATTCCATTCCAAATCCATTTGATCAATCGTCACCAAAAGCGGGAAGTGCTGCGAGTAAATCTCTTTGGCAGAATTCTTTACCTCGTCGGGATAGTCGCCGAGCACTTGTTCAAGGCTTCCACTCGAACTTTGTCCAGCTTCGACCAAGCGACTGATCAGGTTGGGATAGCGAGTCATGTCCCAAGCCTTTTCCCTCACCTCGTTCGGATAATTTTCCATGAGGTTCTGAAAGGCTTGACTGGTCTTGGTCTGCATGCTTTCGAGTTTCACCAATGCTTCCGGGTAAAGGGTCGCTTCGAGAATAGAGATCCTCGTGTTTTCAGGATAGAGAACCAGGGCGTCCACACTGGAGCGCTCCTGATCGAGTAATTGCGCCAGCAACTCTTCTTCCGTCTGAGCAAAACTCTGCACGGTGAAGATCAAAAAGCCGGCAATCAGAGACAGGAAAATTATCATTTTCTTCATGGCAGTTGTTTTTGAAAAATTACTGAGAAACATTTTTTAATGCGCTTTCTCCCATAGAGAACGCCTCTGAGAGCCGAAAAGTAACTAAGCTTCTCATTGCGGAAAGTTAATCTTTTAATAAAACCAGAAGGAAAAGCTATGACTGAGAAAAGTCATAAGACCCGCTGACTATGCTCAGAAGCAGGTTTTCAAATTCACGCTAATTTTCCCTCCTCATTTATCGCTAGGAGTTTGATTGCTAATATGTTATAAGTTAGTTGGTTTGATATGGCGGTAGTTTATCCGGGGATGAACTTTCGTCTCCGACCGTTTTTTCGTTTTGGCTACATTTCAAAAAGCCAAGATAAATATCCTTTTTAAGTCTGACTTTTGGAGGGGGTAGCTCTTCTGATTATCCCCTCGTTTTTTTATCCATCTGCCAGACTTTCCCTCCCCCCATTTTCATTTTTTAAAAAAAACGCGCTTAAAGCTTAGCCTTCCATTCCTTACCTCGCAGGCTCTCTCCCATCCTATTTTTGAAAAAATTTAAATTCCTCTGAAATTCAATAGCTAATCGAAAACCTGAGAAATCTTTTGAAAAAAATCTCCGTTAATGTCCGAAGTAAATCCGACTGATTTTCTCCTTCGCCAAAAATCTTATGCGGGAGAATCAGCGCCATCTGTGGGAAACCCCGCAGGCACGGGCACAAAGAGAATGTAAGGCATGAAAGTTTTAGGTCAAATCGGACTAAGTAAAAAAGCCCTCTCCCTCTCCCGGCAACTAAAAAAGCAGGCCTTCACCGTCATCGGCTACGACCTGAAGGACGCCCACAAACAGCAGGCGAACCAGACGGGCGTGGTCGTTACCTCCTCCGTGCAGGCCGTCATTCTGCACCTGCCTTCGCCGAAAATCGTCTGGATAGTTCCCCCCCTCGGCAAACCTTCGGCGGCGCTCATCCGACAATTGGCGGATCTGTTGGAACCAGGCGATCTGTTGATAGACAGCTCTGGCTCAGCCGACGCTAAGAAAATGGAGCGCCAGGAAATGTTAAAAAAAAGAGGCATCCATTATTTCAGTTGCGATTTAAAGGGAATAGAGGAAAATGCGCTCCATCCCCTCGTCGGCGAAAAGGAAGGCTTTGAATCGGTCGGCGCAATTTTGGGAAATATTTTCGTTTTTAAGGGCAATATCTGACAGAGCATTGATTTGCCAATTTTCCAAATATCATTTTAGCTATGTTTGCCCTCGGCAAAATTGAAGGGGCGGCGCCGACTATCCCTGAGCGCCAGACTGATTTTTTTCTTCAACTTTTTTTCAAAATCCATTAAAATCAATTTTCAAAATGATCAGGATTAGCTCATTTTTCTTCTTTTTTATCTTTTGCATCGCCTGGACAAATGCGCAGCCAGAACGCTGGCAGCAGCGGGTCGGCTATAAAATGGACATTGATTTCGACGCTGTAAAACACCAACTCAAAGGAATCCAGTCTCTGGAATATTTCAACAACTCCCCAGATACATTAGACAGGGTATTTTATCACCTGTATTTCAATGCCTTTCAGCCCGGCAGTTCTATGGACGTACGCAGCCGCATGCTTCCCGACTCTGACCCCCGCGTCTCCAGTCGCATTTCCAAACTGACACCGGAAGAACAGGGCTGGCAGAAAATCAACTCTTTGAAAATGAATGAAAAAGACTGCCTTTTCGAGGTGGTCGGGACTATTTTGGAGGTAAGCCTGCCGGAACCCATTCTGCCCTTTTCCTCTGCGACTCTTGACATGAATTTCGAGGCGCAGGTACCGGTGCAGATTCGCCGTTCCGGTCGGGACAATCGGGAGGGAGTAGCCTATTCTATGTCGCAATGGTATCCCAAAATATGCGAGTACGACTACCAGGGCTGGCACGCCAATCCCTACATCGGGCGGGAGTTCTACGGCGTCTGGGGCGATTTTGAAGTGAATATTTCCATTGATAAAAAATTCATTTTGGGCGCCAGCGGAATTTTGGAAAACTCCGGCGAGATTGGCTACGGCTATGAGCCAGAGGGCGCTTCGGTGCGCTGGGCGCCTGGCGATAAACTCACCTGGCGCTGGAAAGCTGAAAACGTTCACGACTTCGCCTGGGTCGCCGACCCCGACTATAAGCACACCAAACTGACCCGCAGAGACGGCCTTACGCTTCATTTCCTCTATCGGGAAAATGACAAAACAAAAGACAATTGGGAAGCCCTACCCAGAATCATGACCAGAGCCTTTGACTTCATCAATAAGACCTACGGCCAGTATCCTTACAAGAGCTACGCATTTCTACAGGGCGGCGACGGGGGCATGGAGTATCCGATGGCTACGCTCATCACCGGCGAACGGTCCTTGCCGAGCTTGGTCGGCGTGAGCGTCCACGAATTGATGCACGCCTGGTACTTCGGCGTCTTGGGCTCCAATGAAAGTTTGTACGCCTGGATGGACGAAGGGTTCACCGAATTCGCCTCCGCTGAAGTGACGAATTTTTTGAAAAAAGAAAAACTGCTGACGGGTACGCCGGAAGAAAATCCCCACCTCAGCACAAATCGCAGTCTGGCTCAATTTAGCCTGTCGGGGCAGGAGGAAGCGCTCAGCACCCACGCCGATCACTTCATGACCAACTACGCCTACAGCGTGGCGGCCTACGTGAAAGGGCATGTCTTCCTGACGCAACTGGAATACATCCTCGGAAAGTCGGTTTTCGACAAGGCGATGCTCCGCTATTTCGACGTGTGGAAATACAAGCACCCCAACCCCAACGACTTCATCCGCATCTTGGAAAAGCAATCCGGCCTGGAGTTAGACTGGTTCAATGAGTACTTCGTCTATACCACCAAAACCATTGATTACGCCATTCATTCCGTAGAGCGACTGAATCGCAGCGAAACCCGGATCGTCTTAGAAAATAAGGGTCTCATGCCCATGCCCCTAGACCTCATGGTGACTTATAAAAATGGGGAAAAGGAAGTCTTCAATATTCCATTGGATCTCATGCGCGGAGCAAAGCCCAACGAATTTGCGGATACTCCCTACCAGGTACTGCCCGACTGGCCCTGGACAAATCCCAGCTATGAATTTGTTTTAGAAGAAAAAATTAAAAACATCGCCAGCATCCAAATAGACGCCTCGGAGCGCATGGTGGACGTTGATTTGAACAATAATTCCTGGTATCAGTCGAAAGCTGAAAAAGAAGATGAGAAAGATTAAAATGCCTTTTGAGCGATAGTCTTTGACTTTAAGTTCAAAAAGCAGGAGAGGGGAAACCCGTTCTGCGGAGTAGAAAATCTGCGCCATCTGCGGGAAAAGTTTGAATAAATCCGTACTGGTTTTTTTCTTCTTCAAAAATCTTATGCGCAATCTGCGGGAAAATCCAGGTCGCGCTAATCCACCAACACCATGAAAATAGCTCTCATCCGAGAACGAAAGCTCCCCATTGATTTCAGGGTAGCGCTGACTCCCGCTCAATGCCGGCAGGCGCAGCAAAAATTCCCCGTGTCCATCATCGTCGAGCCTTCGCCGGATCGCTGTTTCACGGATGAGGAATATCGCCAACAAGGAATTGAAGTCTCCGAGCAATTAGCCGACTGCCGGCTATTCTTAGGCGTCGAGGAAGTTCCCGCTAAGCGCCTGGTTTCCGGGAAGACCTACTTCATGTTTTCACACACCACCGAAAAGCAGCCTCAAAATCAGCATTTGCTATGGAGCGTATTAGATAAGGATATTCGCCTGATAGACTACGAGGCGCTAAAAGACGAGCGGGGAAACAGCCTGATAGCTTTCGACCGCTTTGCGGGAATTGCTGGCGCCCACAATGCCCTCTGGACGTATGGCAGGCGAACCGGAAAGTTTGCCATGCAGCCAATGAAAGACTTCCCAAGTTTTCAGCAGGCGAAGGAATCTTATACCCAATTGGAAATACCTGCTATAAAAGTCGCGCTCACGGGAGTCAATGCGCTCAATTCAGGCGCTGCCGAGACTCTGCTCGAAATGGGTTTCAGGCAGCTCTCTCCCCAGGATTTTTTACAAAAAGAATATCGGCGCGCAGTCTTTGTGCAATTGGAAAGGAAGCATTATACCGAGAAAAAAGAAGGAGGCCGTTTTGAAGAAAAAGACTTTTTGAGGCATCCTGAAAAATACCAAAGCGCCTTTGCTCCCTTCTACCGCCAAGCTAATATCCTGCTCCATTGCACTCAGTCAGACCGGGGCGCCCCCGCCCTTTTCGACATAGAAGAAATGCGCAGACCCGAATTCAACATCCAGGTGCTCGCAGACCTGACCGGCGACAGCGCCACCCAGTCCACTGTCATCGCCGGCATCCTCCACAAAACCACATCTGAAAATCCCGTCTATGGCTTCGACCCAATTTCAGGAACCGGGACAGCACCCCATCTGCCAGGCTCCGTTGACGTACTGGCTCCTGAAAAGCCGATCAACGAGATAGCCGCAGACGCCTCCACCTATTTCGGGGAACAGTTCCTCGAATACATTCTCCCCGAATGGTTCAGAGAGGGCAGCGATCTCATCCGCCAAGCCACAGTAACGGAGGACGGCGTCCTAACCCGGCATTTCCGCTATTTAGAAGACTACGCCGGCTCGCCCTGATACGTAATCTGCGGGGAAATAATGCGCCATCCGGGGAAAAATTCAGACCCAGGAAAAAGCGCCACAGTCTAAATAATTACCCCGGTTTTAAGAAATTTGCGCCATATCTGATACCGTATGAATCTGCATCGCAAACTATGGGCAATTTACGCGCTGACCGTGTTTTTCCTCCTCTGGATAATTTTCTTTCCGTTCTATTACCTCGCCTTTCTCCTCTTTCCCAAAAAATGGCGCAAGTACATTTTCTGGTTTAGTCACAAAATTTACGTCCCCCTGTTTTTCACCCTGACCCTGATTCGCATTAAGACCGAAGGCAAAGAGTTGCTCGACCCGAACCAACGGTACATCTTAGTCAGCAACCACGTGTCAGTATTGGATTTTATGATCAATGCCCGCGCCTACCCCGGCATTTACAAATTTCTCGCAAAACGGGAATTAGTAAAAATCCCCCTTTTCGGATTCGTCGTTCGCAAGCAATGCGTCTTAGTGGATCGCTCCAGCGCCGCCTCCCGCACTGCCAGCATCCGATTTTTAGAAAAAAACTTAGAAGACGGCTACTCCATTTTTGTCTATCCCGAAGGCGCCCGAAACCGCACCGACGACAGGCCTCTCCTACCCTTTCACAAAGGCGCTTTCAAAATCGCCATCGAAACAGGCTGCCCAATAGCCGTCCAAACCATTGTCGAAGTCAGAAAAGTAGCCCGCAAAGCCACCGGCTTAGACCTATGGCCCGGAACCATAAAAGTCGTCTGGAGCCAACCCATCGAAGTAAAAGGACTCAGCGAAAAAGATACGAACGCCCTGATGGAACAAGTCCGACAGGTCATGATGAAGTCATTGGAAGGAGGGCACTAATTCTAAGACTCCTCAAAGTCCTCCGGGGTCTCCATATCCCCGGAGTCCCCAGGTTTCCCCAAAGCGCCGAGGCTTTCCTACTCAATCACATAAGCCAGCACTTCATTGCCAAGAGCCGTGACAATCGTCGGTTTTCCATTTCCCGATAAGTCCACGATTTGAAAAGGAGCGGTACCTGCCAGGGGGAACCGGGGGAGCAGCTTTCCGGAATTGTCTAAGAGGGAGATTTGCTTTTTCTGTTTTGACAGGACGCCGAGGTAGGCCTTTTCGGCATTTTTCCAGTAGATGGGGAAAACCTGATCCTGCGGGTAGTCGAAGTGATAGCTAAGACCTACTTTGAACGTCTCGCCGTCGTAAAAATGGACGGCCAGGTCGTTGCCACTAAGGACGATGTAATCCTTTCGTTTGTCGCCGATAATGTCGGCGAAAAGGAATTTCACGTCCTTGTTATTTCCAACCTGAAGGAACAGTCCAAAATTACCTCCCTGGGTATTGGCAACGGAAACCCTCCCATTTTCATTGCAGGCAACGATGCGGGGGTTCTTACTTGAAGCCTGATAATCAGGCGCCTGCGGGAAATCGGTTCCGAATTCTATGGCGGGGAAACGCTCGGCTCCATTCTTTTGGAAAGCCTGCATACGGCCTGTGGTATCCACCAAAATCATAAAATCCCTGCCCTGCGACTGGAAATGGACGAGCGGATGGCGCACCCTTCCTACGCCGGTTTTGGGTCGCCAGCCTTCCAGGGGGTTGCCCTTTTCATCGAAGCCGTAAGCGTTGCCATCTTCACAGGCGACAAAAAACTGGTAGTCTTTGCTTTTGAAAAAATCAATGACCGTGAGGCCGTTGGTTGCATGCGTCTGAAGGCGGAGGGGGAATCCCGCCATGTCGGCTCCCGTCCGGTCTATAACATAAATCCCGGTCGGTGTATTAAAAGAAAACTGGCCTTCCTTGTTATTCAAAAGGTCTATCTGGTAGATTTTGGACAAAACAGGTTCGTCTAATGCCCGCTGCATGATGATGCGTCCGTTTTTAGAAAGCAGGTAAATCTGGTTTCCCTTATCCTGAACGAACACCTCCATTTCTCCGGTTCCGGGGTTGGTAAAAATAGCCGGCCCTACCGCCACATCTGACCGAAGCGGCGTATTCCAATAAGTATTGGTGATGGCGCCGGGAAGGAATTCGGACTTTTTGGGCATAGCTACTGTAAATTCACAATGGGCGCCCCGGCGATCGAAGCTGGCGGCAAGTCGGCTGAATTTCAGCGGATGGCTGCCAATTCTGGTCAAAAAATCATTGGTCAAAAAGGTAGAAACACCTCGCCAGGTGCGTGACTCTTCTATGTAGGCAAAGCCGTGAGCCTGTGGGGGCAAAAGCTGTAAAGATTCGAGAAAGGGAACATCTTTAGACCAGGTCTGGCCTGCAATGTACTTGCCGAGCCAGCGCTCTATTCCCGCTCTGGAGTTGGAAAACAGGGCGTATTCTCCCATAACGCAGGCGTAGGGGCTGGCCAGGGATGAACCCAGATCCAGCATTTCATTGAGTCCGTTCCCCATCAGTTGTTGTATTTGAAACATCTGATAATCAAAGCTTTCCAGCCTTCCTTCCTTCAGGGCGTATTCAGCCAGAGCAGATTCAGCCTTTTGGGAATCCTCTATTTTTAATAATAAAAACTGCTCTGAGCGGCGGCCTTCGGTAAACTCCCCCACGGCAAAAGCCGCTTCGTCGCCTACCCATGGGCTAAAGTATTTGTTCCAGTCCTGTGCATGCTCAGCTGCCTTAATTTTCCCCACCGACATCCAGAAGAAAAGGCCGAGATTGTCCGGGGTCATTTTGAAGACATTGTTAATCGGCAACTTATACGCCTTGCCGTTAGCCGACATCAGCGGATGCTTTACATTGACAGCAAACTCGCCTTTCCACTCCCGTATCCCATCTTTCGGAGAAAACTGAAAGTGCGTCCAGGAGCCTAATGCCCCGAGTCGGGCGACAGTGCGCAACTGATCGGATTCAATAAAGGGTGCAAACTCAGCGCCGACCATATCGAGGTTGAGCAGTACGTGAAATTGTTCGGGTTGATTTTTTACTTTTTTAAAAATTTTGGAAAAACCGGCGTCTCTGCAAAGCGAGCCGCCAGGATGTTTTAGCTGGCTCAGGGCATTTTCAACTAAGTAGGCGTGCCGGCTAAAAAGCAGTAGGTTCCGGTATTTGGCAATGGCTAACTGAGCGTTTCCTACCTGCACCGTAAAAATTTCCAGGCCTTTAAAGACAGACCTTTCCGCACTGCCTCCTTCCAGTTCCCAGAGGGTTTTTGAAAGGTTCCTGAATCGCGCGCCATCTATGATAAAAAGGATATCAAAGCCGCTCGACTGAGTAGGCTGGACTACTGCCAGGAGTTCCTTCTCACTGTCAATAGGGAGATTTTCTTTGAAAAGCTTTTCAAAATTTTGCAACTCAATCCTTAAAGAGGGGGGAACAAACAACCCGGCCAGGCTGCCAGCCGGCGATTTTTTATCTAAATGCCTTAGGCTGGTTTTGTTAAAAGATAAAACTAAGGAGGAATGAGCCGGAATAGCTTCCGCCGGGTGCGCTCCCAAAATCGGCAGTCGAACAAATCTGTTCGCCACTACCAGTAATATCAAAAATCCAATAGCGCCACCAATGAGTTTAGTCCTGGTCTTCATGTTGTTTTTGATCTTCTGTTTGCTCAGCAATATTAAGCATTTGCCCGAAACAATTACCTTTGGCGCTGTTTCAAAGTCGCTCGGCCCAGGAAAGTCGGAAACTATTTATGTCCCAATGATATAAGGTAGAAATCCATTTGTCATGGAAGTCTGCGCCGGTCTGTGGGAACCTTTCACGGAAAGATTTAGTCAAATACTCATGCCGTTCAGGCAAATTTAT
>CAZXQI010000018.1:0-17904 GCA_964643005.1 uncultured Saprospiraceae bacterium
CAGAAAACTTCCAAAGCCTGGTTCCCCTCGCTTCTATATTTTTTTTAAAAAAAAAGCCCTCCTCACATTGTGCGCGGGGAGAGCCAGTACTATCAGGGGATTATAACTCTAATGCAATTTTTCCAAACTATCGGCGGTCTGTGTTGGGGGTTTAATGTCTTTATTTCAAAAGCACCATCCGCCTGGTAGCGGAGCCTAAAGGCGTGTCTAAGCGGTAATTCAGGACGCCGGTGGCCGGTAGCTCCTGTCGGTGGAACGGGATTTCATGGTAGCCGGCAGCGTAGTCATTTTCCCACCTGCCGATGATCCTTCCCGCCGCATCTGAAATGGTGAGCGTTGCGGAACAGGTCTGGCTCAGGTAGAAGCCTATCACCGTTTCGGAACTGAATGGGTTCGGCTTGTTTTGGTACAATTCAAAGCTGCCAACGGGTTTCCGGTCTGAAAACTGAAGCCCGACTCCGAGCATCTCCCCTTCTGAGGAATAGGCTTCTGCAGCGACAAAGCGGCTGTCTAATGAAAGGACGTCGCTGAGGCGGCAACTGGATTTGACATTGAAGACGAGGCGCATGGCCACGCCGTCTTCCCAGGCCGGGCCGTGCTCGTTCCAGCTCAGATTGATAGCGCCTTCATCGAGCTTTGTGAGTCCGAAATTGCCGTAGTCTGTCAGCGAGGGCAGTATTTCCTGAAGCTCCACTTTTTGTGGGTCGAAATTCAGGGTGAACTGGAAACCGCTGGCCAGTTCGCCTTTCGGGCGGAATTCAACCTGCTCCGAACTGCCCGGCTCCAACCATCTGTCGCGGGTCTCCAGCACAAAATCTCCTTTCAGATTGCGTCCGGCAGCTTCTCCGCCAAAACTGGCGCTGCCGTTGACGTCGCCAATTTTGATGGCCACAAAATCGGCATCCACGACATTGCCGGAGATATTATTGATGTTGATGATCTCAGGAAAAGTAGTCGCCCAGGGGTTGGCAGGATTGGGGAAAACAAAATCCTTATCCACAAACCTCCAGGAGGTATTATTTTCAAATTTGGAACTGATGAGGAGCACCATTTTCCGAATTTCCACTAAGTCGAAGGTCGTGATGGATTTGGAGTTATTCACGTCCGCAGCAATAAGCCTGTAGGGAGAATCGAGCAGCTCGACATTGAGGATGTGCTTGCTGATGAGCACCATGTCAAAAGTGGTGACGCCGTTGAGGTAGTTGTTGTCCTTTGTGGGGACAATGGACACGTCGCTACCTGCGGGCACATTAGAAAACTGGTAGCTGCCAGTACCGTTTGTCGTGGCCGATCCGCTGGCCTGGCCGCTCATGTTGACAGAGACGCCGGCTATCAGGGCGCCGTTTTCATTTTCAATTAATCCGCTGATGTCCACCACCAAAGAACCCGTACAGGTGTGCATATTGTCCTGTATGATAAGTTGAGGAATGCACACATCCTGATTGCCGGCCTCGTCAGTTGTGTATATTTCTATGGAATCGGCGCCGATATCTTCGCAGTAGAACAATTTCACCGAATCTGCTATATCGGGTGAAAAAGAGAAATACAGGCTCGAAGAGCAGTTATCCCAACTGTTGTGGTTGAGCATCCAGGCGCTCACCGGCACCATTGGCGGGGTTCCTGCCATCAACTCAGCTACTAAGTCCTTGCAATAGACTATCGGCTTTTTGCCATCTTTCACCGTCACTGTGGCATAGCAATCCGTCTGGTTGTTGCAATTGTCTTTGGCATTGTACTTCACTTCGTAGGCGCCAGGCTCGACATTGAGGTAAGGACCGAACCCATTGTACCAATCGTCGCCAATTTTAATCTGGGCGCTGATCGTCACGTTGGGATTTCCGCAATCGTCAACCGTCGGTTTGGGCAGGACTACGGTGGCTTTGCAGCTCGTGTCTAAGATTAGTACCTCGTCAATTTCGCAGCCTGCCGCAAATACCGGCGCTTCGTGGTCAACAACTTTAATGGTCTGATTATAAATGATATAGCCATCCCAGGGGTCGGAATCGGGGTCGGTATCCGGATCGGTATTGGAAGCGGAAGGCAGCGCGTCTGCGGCGACGGGCTTGTGCTTTTTGCCCGGGATATTATTCCAACTGTCGCGGAACGTGCGATGGCTCTTGTTGTCGTTTACTTCCTGCGCATTGAAATAGCCGTCGCCATTGATATCCCTGTCGGCAACAGTGGTGACTCCCTGGTTGTAGAGCTGGGCTTCGGAAAGTTCCAGTACTTCCTGATCCACGTTCGCTCCGACGACGCACCAGTTAATCACCGTCCAGGTGCGCACAATCTTATAGCAGGCATCCGGAACTACCGTGAAAATCTCGTCCGTGTGGGAAGTGGCTATCAGTTCGCAGGTGGCATTGAATATTTTAGGCTCCCCAAAATCCGGCAGGGACTGCTCGCACTCTATCGTCACATCGGGAGGAAATTCAACCGCCCAGTCGGATACGTGATAAACAAAAACTTTCTGGGTACAGAGGCCGGAGGAATTGCCTCCGGAATCCGTCGCCTTCCAGCTACGGGTGAGCAGACCGGACAGGCAATTGTCAATGTTTTTGGAAAAGGTCTTCTGAACGCTTAGGCCGCAATTGTCAAAGAAAACCGGCTGCCCAAATTCCGGGTCTAATAGTTCGCTTTGAGCCTCCTGGTCGCCGGTATTGGCTTCTAATGCCGACAGTAAATTTTCGGAAAAATAGTCGCAGGTAATGTACTTGTCAGGTGGGCAGCTCATCAGTTCGGGGTTGAGGTTGTCGCTCACTCCGACGTCCACCATGCAATCATTGTGGTTGCCGTAACAGTCATAAGCTCTCAGAACCACCGTCACCGGACTGGCGCCCAAATCGGCGCAGCAGAAATTGATATAGGGGCCAAAAACCTTATCGTCATGGCCATCGTCGCAGTTGTCCGTCATGCGCCGCACCTCAAAGTAATCTAAGCAGCAGTTGTCATTGCTGCCATCGTCGAAGGTTTCGGCAAAGACCTTTGCCTTGCCGTTAGTCGTCAGACTCACAGCCGTAAGGCCATCGCAAACGACGGTCGGCGTGGTATTGTCAACCACCGTCACTTCTACCGGAATGGAGATTTGGTTATTACAGGCGTCCGTAGCCGTGTAGGTGACGATATGGACGCCGATTGGCAGACCGGGAGCGGGAATAAGACCCCCATTGATACCGCCTCCAGATAAATAATTCGCTTCGCCTGCCGGCGTCATTATGGTTACTGTGAAATCATTGCAATTATCCGAGACAGCCGGCCCAAGCAGGACGCCCGTGGATTTGCAGCCCTGCGGGTGTTGCCCAGGAATATTGACGGCGACCTCAAAAGGATCTATAGAAATAGTGGGCTTGGTATTGTCCACCACCATGACCATCTGCACGTTGTCTTCGCCTTCCGAGCCTTCCGTAATGAATTCGCTATTGCACCAGTTGATGACTACCCAGGTGCGGATGATTTTGAAGCCCACGCCACAGGTGTTGATGAGCTGGTCGCTTGCCAGTACCTGATAAGCGCACAGGCTTGGAGCTACGTTGACAATGCCGGAGCCGGTATTGGCATAAACCGTATCGGGCAGACCCTGGCCGGCGTCAATGTCGTCATCCGACAGATCCGTATCAACGACTAAGGGATGAAGCGAATTTGGTTCAACGATATTTGGAAAACCAGCATAGGTTTCGCAATCCCAGGTAATGTCCTTCGGAAACTTAATCGGCGGACGGGTTACCTGGATGTCGAAAATGCAATAGTCCGACTTATTTCCATACTGGTCTTCCGCTCTATACCAACGGCGCAGCAGGTAAATCCCGTCATCGCAAATGTTGTTGTCAATAATTTGCTGACCGGTCAGGGTCAGCGTTGGAGAAGGGTCGCAGTTGTCGGACACCTCCGGCGCCGGTATGAGAGATTGATTTTCATCGCAGAAAGACTGCACCGGTTCCGTCGGGCAGTTGATAATGGGTGGAAGCTTGTCTTTTAATTTTATGTAGCCCCAGCAGGAATTTTCAAAAATGATATCCTTCACCTTGACTTCCAAAGTCAGGCCTGCATAGGCGCCGCTGATTTCGTAGATATCCAATGTAGCGGGGTCGAGGTCGGGAATGATGGCGCCATTGGGCTGTTTAACCTGAGCCACCCGGTAATACCCGCCCAAGGGAAAAAGGTATTCTCCCGTAGTATTGGGGCAGGAGCCTTCCAACACTGTTTCGGGTTTCAGCTTGGCAATGCAGGTCTGGTCTAAAGACACCTGTACCAGGTCATTGCAGGCGATGCCGTTGTTGAGGCACTGCCAACTGTTGGCGAACTGGGTCGGGTCGTCGGAGCTGCCCGAGTCTCCAGGCCAGCCGGGGTTGGAGCCTTCCGGATTGTATCCGGCGTCAGACACATCGCTGACGCTCGTTCCGCCGGACGCTTCGCCGCTCGCCGTTGCCTGCACCTTTGGGATAGGCAGTGCGCCCGGAGCATCCGGGTCAATTTCAATGTGAAAGCGCAGGACGTAGCTCTGTCCAGGTTCCAGCAGCCCGCCGGAAATCATATCTATCTCGTCGTCGCCATTGAAATCGGGATTGGGCGTCGGCTCAACAGTGGCTGTCGTCGCGCTTCCATGTGCGCCTTCAGCGACAATTTCCGGCGCAACCACCACTTCTTTAAACACGGGACCTAGCCAGACTAAGGAACTTAGATGAGCCGTCAGGCCGAGGTTAGACAAATCTTCGTCTCCGGTGTTTTTGACTATCGCCTCCACAATCATATCTATGTTTCCAGGCGTACCGCTTGTGGGATAATCAAAGCCGGCAAAATACAGCGCAGCTCCGATAGAAGGCGAGCCGGACAATAGGGCCTTGTTCTCAGAAAAAGCTTCGCTATCGGCTTTTTCTTCCACCATATTTTTTTGAAAAAAAATAAATGAAAGTGCGAGAATGGGGAGGAGCAAAAATTTCCCGTACCGGAAATAGCTCTCCAGTGAGATTAGTACTCGATTCATACGATCAGGGATAAAGTGTTTCACAATAAACTTCACTGCTCGCCCATGAAACAGGCGACGGATAAATCGGAAAATGGGAAGATGTCGGATGCCTACGATGTAGGATATTGGGAGTTTCTCATAGATAGGATATAAAGAATTTAACTAATATAATGCCAAACCTTTCAAGGATGGGGACTGGGAAGGTAGGAAGCTGCGTGGAGGAAGGATTAGGCGTTGAATCTCAGTATTTTAGTTATTATTTTTTAGAAAATAAAAAAAGGGGCATAGCCCCTTTAGTATAGGGGAAAATGAATTAGCCGCCATTTTCGGCTTTTTCAGCTTTGGCTTTCAGGATGTGGTCCATCACATCGTGAAGCTGCTCAGCCCCTATTTTTTTGGACAAAATCTCCTTGTTCTCGTCGAGTACGTAAATCTGAGGAGTAGATCGGATGTCGTAAACGGTTTTATAGCGGCTGCGGTGGTAAGGGTCAACGGTATTAAAAAACACGTCCATGTTCCTTTCTTTGATGGTTTCCCAACATTCATTCACCTCCTTCATGGTGATGTTGCCGGAATCGTCGCGGGTAGCCAGCTTGGTGCAAATCGCAAAGACGGCGACGCCTTTATCCTTGTAATCTTTGGCAAACTGCACCATCTCCGGCATGGATTTCTTGCAGTGTCCACAGTCGGGATCCCAGAAAAACAGCACGGTTAGCGGGGATTTAAATTGGGACAATTTCATCTTATGGCCGTCCTGAGTTTCCATTTCAATATCAGGAGCAATCTTGCCGAGCAGCAGCGGCTCCAATTTATCGGCGTTATCTATAATTTTCTTAAGTTGTTCTTCTTCTGTCCAGGGCGCCTGACCCGTTTTGTAATAGGTCTGGGCAATGTGTACGTAAACTGCGTCCATGCCGACATAGTTGGATTTGGCATATTCGTTCAGGAAATGGATCAGGTAATACTTGAAAGTCTCCTCGGCCGGTCTGAGCATTTCCAGCACTTTGTCAATGGCGGCATTGATGGAATCGGGCTGGGGAACGGTCATTTTACTCACGTAGGATTCAATTTTTGGAAAGAGAAAAGGCGTGCGCACCATGCGCTGGTCGGCCAAATCAATATTGTCAAACCAGTGGCTGCGCGTCCAGTAAAACGATTCGAAATCCTTCTTTTCACCGCTAAACTCAGGCATGCCTTCTAATGGCAAATTGACCCTGACCACGGCGGCGGTCATCGTTCCGGGGTTCCCGGCAATCAGGCGCTTTTGATAGTCTTCGACCTCTGTATCGAGGGTTTTGATTTTGTCTTCGATTTTTGTTTTCTTCTTCTCATCGTCCCCTGCCGCCTCTAACTGCCGGCGCAATTCTTCCGCTTTAGGACGTTTGGCCGTCAGGAAATTGAGGTAATCGTAAAACAATTTATTGTCTGTCGAGCCGCTCACTTTCATGTTGCCGGCCATGTCTGCAAATTTGGTTTCCAAAGACACCCACTGCGAATTTTCGTCTATCAGCACCTGGATAAATTGATTCTCCGGCGGCAAAACTATCAGATACATTCCACCCTCCAGGTTTTCATTTCCTTCAAAATAAAACCACCCATTGGGCTGAATATAGGTCGTGTCCTTTATGTATTGCTTATCGCCATAGTAATAGCCGAGGTAGGCCTGCTGCCCCTGGTAGCCGTCTATTTTAACTTTTACCTGATAGCCTACTTTTTGTGAAAAAAGGAAAACCGGAGCAAGCAGAGTTGCTAAAAAAACAATGAGATAGCGAGTCATTATTTGAATTATTTTTTTAAAAATGTTTGTCGAACTACTTTGTGAGTTCTGATGGTTGCCTTCAAAAACAGCCTATTCAAAACGAAAATATCCTTTTTTGGATGCTTTCAAAAAGCAATTTCCAGCCCCAAGAGCCAACCGACGACAAAATTACACAGGCGAAGAAAAAATGAAAACTTAGCGGGTTTCAATGAATCTTTAAATCTTTTCGATTGGGAGCGATTGAGTTAGTTCTGTAAAAGACCTGCCCGTCCAGCTCATATATCTCTCTTTTCAAAAAAGCCTTTCTAAGAAAATGCCGAATTCCAAACTCCGTGTGAATTTTACAAACTCTCCTTCTCTCAGCCGATGCCCAACTAAAAACGCCTGTCTTCGGCAATAATCTCCTACCGGCGAATTTATTTGGGTAAGTTTTCAATGTGAAAAAATATATTTGCAGAGATTCTTAAATGTTTAAACTTCACCGAAATTTTCGAGGCTAATGAAAAATCTCATTCTAACTTTTTTCTTTTTATTACCAATATCTACCTTTGTCAGGGCTCAGGCCGCTCACACATATACGAACCTACCAATAGACAGCCGGCTGTACCAGGTTTACGACAGCCTTTACTTAACAAATGTCAAAGCCGGCAATCCATTTCTGATACAACGCATGAATTTTTACCTGGACAACTCGTGGTATCTCACGACCCTGCCCGCTCAAAAAATGGCGCCCAACATGCCTGCCATCCAAATTAAAGACTTGGATAACATCAACATTATGGCTTTGGAAAAGGAGCGACAGATTGTGCGGGACTGGGATCAGATCAAAGTATATCGGATTGAAAACAGGGAAAGAGTTTTGGTACTCCGCAGCGGTCAGGAGTGTGCTGAGTTGTTAAACGAACACCTAAAAAGACAATAAAACAATGATTTTCTGCGGGAATCTCGCAGCTCCTCACACCACACCTAAGAAGAACCCTGTCGGTTTTGTAATCCTTTGAACCCAGCTTTTTGGCAAAAGCATTTTTTAGTACTTTACCTTACAATCAAAGTTCACAGAAAATAATTATGACAGTAAAAGTTATACTCTCGGCAGTCCTCTCAAGTCTCTGTTTGCTGGCTTTTAGTCAAAGCGCCACCTTTCTCATGAATGAATCCCTGACAAACGTCAATAGCTGTTCAGGCTTTTTTATGGACAGCGGCGGCGGGACGGATTCGTATGGGCCAAATCAACATTTTACCACGACCATTTGCCCCGCAGGGAGTTCCGGTACTCACGTGCAGTTGGTTTTCAACGGAACGGATCTGGAAGCAGGCGATAATCTTTGTTTTTTCGACGGCCAAACCACTGCCGCCCCTTCTCTGGGCTGTGCCGGCGATTTCGGAGGGAACCAGACTTTCATCATCCAGGCGACAGCGGTAAACTCTTCGGGCTGCCTGACTATCACCTTCGATTCGGACGACTTCGGCGAAGGCCAGGGCTGGAGCGCCAAAATAAATTGTATTCCAGCCTGCCAAACCATCCTCAGCGTCTTAGATCACACTAATCCGGAAGTCGTACCGGCAGATACGGGCTGGATAGACATTTGTCCGGGCGACAGAGTTTTCTTTTGGGGGAAGGGATCTTATCCGCAGGATGGCGCCGTCTATAACCATTCGGATTTGACGAGCAGCTTCTCATGGGACTTTGGGGATGGGGCATCTACTGTCGGCCCCAACGTTTCAAAAATTTACAACAAGCCAGGAGGCTACATTGTACAATTGACCATCAAAGACCAGTTGGGATGTAAGAACACCAACTTTATCAGCCAGCGCATCAGGGTGGCGCCGAGACCTGAATACATGTTGGGGGATTATCCCGACAAGATATGCGTAAATGATACCGTCAACCTTGGAGCAATCGTCAATGCCGTGGACTCTTCACATACGCTGTCCGTCATGCCCACCGAGGCGGGTTTTCAAACGGCGGGCATTCGTTCGGACTCGCTGCCCCTGCCGGATGGCAACGGCGCCTCTTATTCTACGTCCGTCAATTTTAGCGGCTTTGCCCCAGGTCAGATTCTGGAGGACATCAATGACCTGTTGGGAATCTGGGTGAATATGGAACATTCCTGGATGCGCGATTTACAAATAAAACTGACCTGTCCCAATGGGCAATCGGCTGTTCTGCACAATCATCCGGGACAAACCGGCTCCGAAGTGTTTCTCGGCATCCCCTACGAAGCAGACGAGGGATATCCTGTTCCAATTCCGGGAGTTGGATGGGACTACGGATGGACGCCCAATCCAGACCACGACTATACCTGGATTGGGTTTGCCAATTATTACCTCCCCCATACTTTGCCATCAGGTAGTTACCAGTCCTACGACCCGCTGACTAATTTCTTAGGCTGCCCGCTCAATGGCCAGTGGACCATCCAGGTTACCGACCTCTGGCCCATAGACAACGGCTATATTTTCTCCTGGTCTATAAACTTCGACCCCGATCTGTATCCAAAGCTCGAGGTGTTCTCTCCAGATATCATTGACTGGAACTGGAGCGATCATCCTTCGATTTTCTTTTCAAGTATTGACTCAATCGCCGCCTCACCATCTAATGCGGGGGAAATAACCTACACCTTTCAAGTGCATGACTCATTCGGTTGCGCCTGGGATACATTAGTTAATATTCAAACATTGCCGGCTACTCACCCCGATTGCCACAGCTGCGAAGAGGTGTTGTCTCCTGTCGGCGATACGGCGATTTGTCCGGGAGAGCAAGTGAGCTTTAACGTCTTTGCACCGTTTGACACCAGCACAGTCGTCACCTTTGAATCTCACGACAACTATCCTATTGGCAACAGCAACCACCCTCCGGCCAATCCTTACAATTCAGTGATTAATGTCAATTCAATTTTCCCGACAACTATTACTAATCCCATAGAAGATATCGTATCTGTATGCTTAGACCTCAATACAGATTTCGACGCCGACATTCAACTGATGCTCCGGGCGCCAAACAACCAAACGATCTTGCTGTCCAGTAACAATGGAGGCAGCGGCGACAACTACACCAACACCTGCTTTACACCGACAGCCGTCACCCCTATCACCGCAGGCGCCCCGCCTTTTACGGGCGAGTTTCTGCCGCAAGGTTCCTGGAATGTTTTGAACGGCAGTCCCATCAACGGAGCCTGGGCTTTAAGGGTGTCGGACGCCTTTGGAATCAATGCTATGGGAAAACTCAACTGGTGGAGCATTTCGTTTAGAACGCAAAATAACATCGCCTATACTTGGAGTCCTTCCACCGGCTTATCCTGTTCCAATTGCCCAAATCCTACAGTCGCCCCGACGGTTTCAACTCCTTATATTGTTACTGCGCACGACAACTACGGCTGTACCACCGCCGATACGGCTCAAATTAGCATACTCGGAAGTTTTGCCGAACCTGAGATCCATTGCATTACTCAGTCAGACGGTTCTGTCTTAGTCAGTTGGGACGATGTCGTTCCCGGGCTTAGCTACGAAATCAATATCAATGGCGCCGGCTGGATCAATTCCAACAATGGGCTGCTATCGCATCTTGTTTTTGGATTAATGAATGGCGATGTACTCAATATCGAGGTCAGGGTTAAAGCTCCCCCTGTAAACTGCGGCGTGGATATAGGAACGATCAGCTATTTGTACAAGTTCTGTACGCTTCAGGCTACTACCGGCGAGCCGGGGCCTTTCGCAGTAAGTTGCAATAGTCTTTGCGATGCAAGCGTACCCATTGCGATTAGCGGTGGAATGGGGCCTTTCACTCTCAATGTCCTCAATCAGACGACGAGTGCCCAGTTTTCCCAAGCTGATAGTATCTTATCCGGTCTTTGCCCCGGCAGCTATTTAGTCATCGTTGAAGAAGACTTCGACGGCTGTCAGGATACCCTTAGCTTCGTCGTCAGCGATCAGTCTGCCATCGTCGTCACTGCTGTACAGGACAGCTCCGTAAGTTGTAATGGCGGCAGCGACGGTTGCGCCACCGCCACAGCTACGGGCGGCGCCGGGGGCTTTACATTTCTTTGGAACAATCCAAACATGTCAACAGGAGCGAGTATCTGCACCCTTCCCGCCGGCTCCGTAATGGTCACGGCGATGGATGCCAACGGTTGTACGGGCGCCGCACAAATCAATATTAGCGAGCCAGCCCCAATGGATCTGACCATTTCAAAAACTGACGTAAAATGCAAGGGAGATACGGACGGCTCCGCCACCATTAACGCTAGCGGAGGAACTCCACCCTATTCTTATCAATGGAGCGGCGGCGATAACCCAACACAGCAAACTGTTACAGGGCTGTCGGCAGGCGTTTATTCTCTGACTGTCACCGACAGCAAGGGTTGTCAGGCTTTTGGCAATATGACTATCGGGGAGCCTGGCATCAGCATAGACGTTACCGCATTTCAGACGCTAACCAGTTGTTTTGGACTCAACCAAAGCCAGGCAGTAGCCGTCCCAATGGGAGGCGCCGGCGGTTATAGCTACCTCTGGACACCCGGCGGCCAAACCAACCCGGCTGCCGAAAACCTCGCTCCTGGTACTTACACAGTAGTAGTGACCGACCTCAACGGATGCTCTGCTTCCAGCGATGTCAGCATCAGTCAATGGAATCCTATCAATGTCTCTATTTCATTTTCACCCCCAAGTTGCCACGGCGTACCGGATGGCGAGATGGCCGCCAACATCGTCACCGGCGGCGACGGCCAGTACAATTACCTTTGGAGCAATGGGCAAACCAACGATTATATCAATGGTCTCTCCGGCGGCGTTGCTTACGATATCACTGTAACTGACAGCCAGGGTTGTACGGGTCAGGCCTCTCGATTCCTGGACGATCCGCCTGCCTTACAGATAAACTTTAGCGCAACGGATGCCAGTTGCGCCGGCTCGGAAGACGGCGCCGCTACCGTGACCGGGGCGCTCAATGCAAAACTGCCCCTCGAATATCAATGGGGGCCGGCGGCGGCTAATCAAACGACGGCTACGGCAGGCAATCTGGCTGCCGGGACTTATTCAGTCGTAGTGACCGACGCCAATGGCTGCACAGGCTCAGGAGTGACAACGGTAGGCGAACCTCCTCAAATCAAGGTAGCTTTTGACATTACCAACAATAAATGTTTCGGGGAAGAAATGGGAGTAGTGAAAGCCAGCATCACCGGCGGAGTAGGCGGGTACAGCATCCAGTGGTCGAACGGGCAAAACACGGACATCCTTGAAAACCTCGCAGCGGACAAATATTACCTGACCATTACTGATAATAATGGCTGTACAAAACTGGATTCTGCCTTCGTATCCGCCCCCAATCGGATAGTCGCCGATTTTGAAATCAGGCAGGTCTCCTGCTTTGGGAAAAGAGATGGAGCAATCACTATCTTACCTGGCGGCGGAACGCAGCCATACACTTACAGTTTAGACGGCAATATCTATTCGGGCAGTAGTACCATAATAGCGCTAAAAGCAAACGACTATCGGGTTCACATCAAAGATTCAAGAGGCTGCTTAGCCATTCTCGATGTCGCTGTCCAGGAGCCTCCTCTGATGACGGCGGATATCATCGTCAACGGCCAGTTCACAGATGAATATATTTTGAACTATGGCGATAGCATCTATCTCGACGCCGCGATTGCCAACGGTCAGGGCGATCTGCTCATCACCTGGGATGCGAATTGGTGCGGCACTTTGTATGAAAATGGCATATCAGACTGCGACAATACGCCCACGTCTCAAACAGTCCTGGCAAAACCGGATTACAGCAACGATTACTTTCTGTTCGTCATAGATGAAATGGGATGCGAAGCGGAAGCGCGCTTACAGGTTCACGTGAAAAAGCGAAGGTTAGTAGAAGTTCCCACAGGTTTCACTCCAAATAATGACGGGAAAAACGACCTGCTTTGCATCCACGGGAGGTCGGGCACGACCATTAAACTCTTTCAGGTGTTCGACCGATGGGGTGAATTAGTTTTCCAGGATATAGATATTCCCATCAACGACATTACCCGAGGCTGGGATGGAACCTTTAGGTCGAAAGATATGCCTTCGGGCGTCTATATCTGGTATTTAGAAGCCGAATATGACGACGGAATGAAAGATAGTTTTAAAGGAGAAACTACCTTAATTCGCTAAAAGCGCTATCTTGACGAGCCATAAGCTAACGATTAAAATCCCTATTCAATCTCAATTGTTTTGAAATGAAAATTCAGCTAACTATACTTTTTCTGCTCGGCGGCTTCCTCGTTCAAATGAACGCTCAGGATCCGCAGTTTTCACAGTTTTACGCTTCTCCGCTGCAATTAAATCCCGCCCTGACGGGAGTGCATCCAGGCGCCTGGCGGGTAGTCGCCAACTATCGGCAGCAATGGAACAGCATCCTCGACAACCGGCCTTTCAAAACTATGAGCGCCAGTTTCGACGCCAAAAACCTGGTGGGTCGAGGCGACTTTATAGCTTATGGGATTACGGCCTTACGCGACCACGCAGGCGTCTCCAACTACCAGCGCACCGCAACCGACCTGAATCTTTCCTACATGAAACAGTTAGACGGCAGTCGCTACCGGCACTACGACCAATACCTCATCGGAGGCGCGCAGGTGGGATTGGGGCAACATTCTTTAGACTATCAAAAACTCTGGTTCAGCTCGCAGTTTAACACCCTGACGGAGCAGGTGGACAACAGTCTGCCGAGCGGAGAGGCCATTGATGAAGCAAGCGGCGTATTCATGAATATCAATGCCGGCCTGTTGTGGTATGCAGTTTTTGACCAAAACAAAAGTCTGTACTTCGGTGGAGCCGTCCACCACGTCAACAGGCCTAAAGTATCCTTTATCGATAGCGACGGCCAGGAATCCATAGACATGAAATGGACTGCTCACGCCGGAGGGGAGTTGCCCTTCAGCCATCAGTTTAGCATATTGCCCGCAGTGGCTGTGACTGGGCAGGGGCCGTCTATGATCTCTATATTTGGCGCCAATTTCCGCTACACCAACAGGGACTGGAAGGAACTGGCCATCCGAGCCGGCGCCTGGGGTCACCTCGTTAAAGACATAGAACAGTCTCTCGCATTTCCTGCCGTCACCCTCACCGCTATCTTAGAATTGGAACGTTGGAACTTCGGCATCAGCTACGACCTGAACGCCAATAAGCTTTCAGCCCCCACCAACGGACGCGGCGCCTTTGAACTTTCGCTGATTTATTATCAACCCGCAGAAAGAAAAGTGAAAGTCATTTGTCCGAAGATATAAAGGCGCAGAGAGAGGGGCTTTTCTCTACGACCTTATTTGGCGCTGTAAGGGCTTTAGGAGCGATAACGAGCTTTTAATCCTGACGCTAAGAGCCATTTTTCCCCTCCTTCGGAGGGGGCAAGGGAGGCCGGTACGCTGAGAGAAAATAAGAAAGCTCCACAGGATTTAAGATTTGAGTCAGGCGACCTATGGTATTAGATTCTGCCGATGGCGGCGCCTTATTCTCCCCTCAGCAATATTTCAAAAGTTTGTTCCAGCCTGTTGCCCTGGTCATCCACGGCGGTGAGTTGGTGGAGGCCTTCTGATGGATTCAGCGCCATTTCGTGAAAATTGGCGGTGCTCCCGATGTACTGCCTGTCTAAGTGCCAGTAGATGATGGCGCCGGGATTTCGGTGGGCAATTTTAAAAACAGTTCTTCCAGGCAAGCCGTCTAAGTCGAGCGGCACGTAGATTTTAGAAAAGGTTTTGGGATAAATGAGTTGCATGGGTCGGGCGGCGTCCTCCATTCCCTCGTTACAACCAGGTTTAAAAGGCGGTAATGGGGCGTAATTGGGATTGATATTTTTATAATAATATTCTTCTAAGGCAGGCAAAACGAACCAGGGAGTCTGAACCATGTCCACCGGATTCTCGCAACGGCTTGTCACCCGCCAACGCTTTGTCTTATCCAAATGAATCCATTGGTGGTAGGGGCAAGAGGCCACATTCTGCGCCTGGGCAGCGGCCCACACCGTATCTTTTTCGCAAAGGTCAAGAGCTAAGTATCCACTTTTTTTGCAGACTGCAACCTTCTTCATGGCGTCGTAAGGTTGGTCAAACCACCTCGCAGCGGGCAGGCGGTTGAATACGTCAAACATAACAGGCGCTGCCGCCTGTACGCCCACTAATCCGGGGCGACCCTCCCCATCCGCATTGCCGACCCAGACCCCTACCACGTAATTGGGCGTGATGCCGACAGCCCAGGCATCCCGAAAGCCAAAGCTGGTGCCTGTCTTCCAGGCGATTGGCCTGCCCGACTCAAATCGCTGCCAGTCGCCTTCGCTGCCGGGGCGTTGCAATTCCTCCATGGCGCCAAAGGTCAGCCAGATCGCATCGGCGGAAAAAATGGGCGCCTCCTTTAGCAATCTCCGCCGGGTAGAATCGGGTTGGGGTTCTTTGAACAAATAATTGGCGGGGTGGAAGTCCGTGGGGTCGTACAGGCCATTGTTGGGATAAAAGCCGCCGAGCGTGCGGGCCATCGAGCAGTAGATGCCCGACAAATCCCACAGAGAAGCTTCGGCGCCTCCTAAGACAAGCGTGAGGCCGTAATGTGAAGGCGGCTTTTTCAGGGTAGAAACGCCCATCTTTTTGAGGTTGTAGTGAAATTTTTCCAGCCCGTATAGTTGGAGCATCCTCACGAAGGGAACGTTGAGCGACCGAGCCAGAGCCATGCGGGCGGGGACGACGCCGTCAAAGGTTTCCATATAGTTTTCAGGGCGGAAATTGCCGAGTTGGGTAGGGATATCGAGAATGAGACTTTCCGGCAGCAGCTTCCCCTCCTGCATCAGCATGGCGTAAAGCAGGGGCTTCATTGTGCTGCCAGTGCTGCGCGCCGCCGTGATAATGTCCACGTCTTCGCTGTGCTCTACGCCCGTACCCGGCGCATTGCCGATGTAGGCGGCTACATTTCCCGTATTCACCTCCAGCACCAGAATAGCCAGGTTGTGGATTTCATTATTCTTCAGTCCCAGAAAACTGCGGCGGGCAACTCCATTGACGGCGTTTTGGAGGTTGTAATCAATGGTCGTCCGAAGGCGGGTAATCGCTTCGGGGCGATTCTTAAAATGTTCGGAGTAAGCGCGCTCTAAGAGATGAGGCGCCAGGCGGGGAAGCGCATGAGGCCGCTCCGGCAAAGGTTCTTCCAGTGCCAGTTCATAGGCGACTGAGTCGATGACTTCCTTTTCAAGAAGCCTTTCCAGGAGGCGATCCCGCTTGTCCTGTAGGAGCGCTCTGTTCCTGCCTGGATGTACCAGAGAGGGGCTGTTGGGCAAAACGGCCAAGGTAGCGGCTTCTGCCCAGGAGAGGCTTTGGACGTTTTTTCCAAAATAGCGCCAGGAAGCAGCATCCAGGCCAACGACGTTTCCCCCAAAGGGGGCATGAGAGGCGTACAGAGCCAGGATTCCCTTTTTTGAAAAGCGAAACTCTAAGCGGGTGGCCAGTATCATCTCAATTATTTTTTCAAAAATAGTCCTCGACCTGTTCCTGCGCGACAGGCGGATGACCTGCATGCTGAGCGTACTCCCCCCGCTTACCACCCTCTTGTTTTTAAAATTTTGGACAAAGGCCCTCAGCACAGCCGCCGGGTCAACGCCGGGGTGATAGAAGAATCGCCTGTCTTCGAATTCGACAATCGCAGCGCTAAATTTTTCGGGAACTTCATCATTGTATGGAAAACGCCATTGGCCATCTTTGGCTATCCTGGCGCCCAATAGCTGGCCGTCCTTAGCCTCGAGCACCATACAGGTCGGATCCTGAAACAGCCGTTTGGGCAGTGAAAACCAGTATAGCAACAGGCCGCCCAGAATCAGCAGGGTTTTCACCTTGTGCCGAACAAAAAGAAAGCGGAAGATTTTGCCGGGATGAGGAAGTTTCATGCAGATGGGTCGGTTGAGGCGCCAAAAATAAGAAATCTAAACGCACGGATTTCCTGCCGGATGACGTCTGAAAAAAGAGTTTTTCAACAGGAAATAAACTGCCGATCCGGGAAGGAAATTATTTTGGGTAGAAAGGCATTTTGAAAAAACTATGCAGGGGATGGATGAATTCCAGCCTGTTTCCCTAAAACAAAAAAGGTTCCGTCCTGGTGGACAAAACCAATTTTACCTTCAGAAAGGGTATATTTTTTCCGGCCTGGAGGCAGCTCAGTACTCGTCTTCGTTGAAGAGGAAATCATCTTTCCTGGGGTAATCCGGCCAGATATCTTCAATGCCTTCATACAACTCTCCCTCGTCTTCCATCTCCTGAAGATTTTCGATGACTTCAAGGGGGGCGCCTGAACGAATGGCGTAATCAATCAACTCATCACGGGTGGCGGGAAAGGGAGCATCTTCAAGATGTGATGCAAGCTCTAAAGTCCAATACATATTAAGGCTTAGTTTAGTGTTTAAGAAAGAAAATGAATTGAGGTGAATTCTGATTTTGAATAAAAATCATCTCTCCAAAAAGTTCAACAGGGAGATAACTTTTGTCAAAATTGGCGCAAATGTATAAAACTGGCTCGTTAAACGCAAAGTAACATGACTAATAGGTTTTATTCTAAAAATGTCTGCTGTAAGAGTCTGATTATCACACAAATAGAATGTACCCACTGTTGTTAAATTTTCCGTTTCCAATTTGTCGGATGCTGTTTTCCTCTCTTTTTTCAAGAATGACCTCGCCCTTGTTGAAAAAAATTCCGCTGTTGACGATGCTCACGACGCCGGTTCTTCTCAGGGTCAGCTCCCCTTCGTTAAAAATAAGTCCGCCGTTAAAAATGCCGGCCTGAGGTTTTAAGTACACGTCAATACTCAGTTTTCCCCTGTCGCTCAGCCAGAGCTGGCCGTCTTCCAAAACCCTAAGTTGGGTAATGTCGGAAACTAAGTCGTTTATGATGGGAAAGAATCCTGAAAAGGTGTAGGCGCCGCCAATAATCGCAATGTCAAACCACTGGGGGACGCGGCGATTGTGCCAGTTCATCGGCTCGTCCCATTCGCGCTCGGCTCCCTGTGTTCCACCGCGCCAAAAGTGAGGCACGGTAATTTTCTTCATGGCCCTCCCCCCTTCGCCCAAAGAAGACAAAAGGGAATCTTTGTCAATGTTCATTAGTAATTTGTTGCGGAGGATTGTTTTGTAGTATAAGAGGGGGGATGTGAATGGCCGCTCAAAGACAAAATTTAAGCCAATAGGTTTTT
>CAZXQI010000018.1:17914-39415 GCA_964643005.1 uncultured Saprospiraceae bacterium
CCATCCGGGTCGCTGAAAATAAATGCACGGGTTGCCAAAATCGCCAGGTGAATTGTTTTACCTGGCTGCGATAATTCCAAATCGCCTGATACTATTTTTCCGCAGATGATTCACGACGAAGGAGTGCATCCATCAGAATTCACTTCGTTTTTTTAGCTGTTGAAGTTTTTTCTAAAAAACAGGACAGGCCTTAAATTCCTTTGGCGGGGCGACCTTCCAGAGGATATATTCTAAAAAGATTTCCGGTCCGCCCTGCCTGTTCGCCGCCGTTTTAAAAGGAGAGAGTGTAATATCGTAGCTAATGCCGGCGCACCAGTTGCGCACCTGAATTTCCAAAGACGGGATGAAAGCGTCTTTCAGGCGATACGCCAAACCGACCTGTACTGCCAGTTCTTTGTTTTCCTCCGCACTCAGGTGGTAGCGAAGCGCAAGACCTCCTATCGTCTCCCGATAGCTTAGCTGACTGCTGAAACCCAGACTGGCTTTTAAATCCCAAGCCGGATGTATCTGAAAACTCGGGAGCGCATAGAAATTGCCCTTCACGGGGAGCTTTACATCCGTGTCGTCGGTAAAGGCTGTCATCGGGCGATTGAGGTGAAAAAAGCCCGTTCCAAAATCCATCCTCGTGCGGCCTGCCGGGGACTGGTAGCGCAAATTCAATCCCGCAGAGGCGCTGAAGATTCCCCGACTGCCGCCAAACAGCTCATTGCCGGGAAGGTCGGGATCGTGAATTTCTCCATTCCATTGCTCCTCAAAGCTCAACTTGTCGGGTTGTACAGACCTCTGCCCTACTGCCAACTGAAGGCCGAGCGAAACAATCAGCGCCGGAGATAACTGCCTGCCATAGCTGAGGTTGAGACCGAGTTCCGTCATGCCGAGCTTGGCGTCGCCCGCCAGGTCATTGTTTAGCAGGAGGCCGTAACCCAAAAATGCATCGCTGCCGAGGAATCGGCGCTCCAGCCTGGAGTCAAAGGCGCCGGAGACGCTGTGATAAGGCACAGGTACGGAAGTCCACTGGCTGCGGTAATTTCCAACAAAGCGAAGATCGCCAGGGAAGACGCCGGTCAGCGCCGGATTCAGATTGGCGCTTGAGCGCTGGAATTGCGAAAAATGCAAATCTTGTGCAAGGCTGTCTCGAGCAACAGCCACCAGACACAGAACTAAAGCTAATTTGAAAGAGAATCTGTAAAAAAAATTCATGTCGGGGTTTAGAAGTAAATTCGCTCCCAAGTTAAACATCCAGTTTTTTACTCAAAATTTTTTAAAAAATAATGTCAAAAATGGGCAGGAAAAAGGCCAACATGCTATCGCCGCTCCGCATTGGAATTACCGGAGGCATCGGAAGCGGAAAAACTACCGCCTGCAAAATATTTGAGCAATTAGGCGCGCCCATCTATTACGCCGACGACAGAGCCAAAGCCATCATGGTAGAAGACGACGAGGTCAAATCGAAGATAATCGCCTTATTCGGAGCAGGCGCTTATACCTCCGACGACCTGCTCAACCGGAAACATATCGCAGCTACAGCCTTCAGCGACCCTGAGAAACTCAGGGCGCTAAACGCCATCGTGCACCCCGCTGTCTTCCGCGACGCAGAGCGCTGGCAATCCGAACAGGCCGGAGCGCCCTATACCCTCAAAGAGGCCGCCCTGTTGTTCGAGAGCGGCAGTTACAAGTCTCTCGATAAGCTGATCATAGTCTCGGCGCCCATAGATTTGAGAATCCAAAGGGTCGTGGAAAGAGACGGTCTCTCCCGCCAGGAGGTAGAAGCCCGCATCCGCCAACAGATGCCAGACGAAGAAAAACTCCGCCTTTCTGATTTCGTCCTGCTGAACGACGGAACCCATTCCTTAATAAAACAGATTTGGAACCTGCATCGGAAGTTGTTGGAAATCAGTGGAAGTAAAGCAGGGCTTCATTGAAAATTTCAATCGGAAAAACTCAGGAGAAGATTCAAACCCGCAGGAAAATCCAGGTTATCTGAATGGTTAACGCTTTTGGCTTTCCCTCTCAATCATCTCAGAGATTTCACGGCGGCAGAAAACTGTAAGCCCATCTTCGCACAGCGGCAAATACCTCTATGCCAGCCAATTTCTTGAGATATAATCCCGGCTTGCATTGGGGTCTGGCAAAACCTAATAAAGCTATGTATAGGTCTTGCGCAACTCCGGCAGGATTCGACGATCTCCTCCTATCTGCTTATAATTATCTCAAATAATTTTTGGGGTTCATCTCCAAAATTGGCGACGCCTATATAAAAAACCGCCTGGAAGATGCGACAAGTCTGTTTTGCCATTGCCCTGGGTTTTTTAGTCCTTTAATACAAGGCCGTCCACTGCATTGAATACCCTGACCCTGCTGAGGAAAGAGGAGTCCTGTCGATTCAATCTATGGGGATGGCGGGCAAACTCCCCTTAGCGTCAGAGGCCTCCGTCCCGTTATTTTTTAAAAAGAAAAAAATTAAAAAATTATCAAAACTTTTATAAAAGATTGAAGAACAGAACCTTACAGTTTTTATAAAATAATGGTATAATTTTTGGCTCAGGGATGGTTGTCGTCAGTTTTTTTTAAAAAAAGAAAACTCAGGGGCGTATAAAAAGGGGCAGGAAAACTCCCCTGATCAATTTGCCCTACTGCTCAAAATGTTGAATGGAGCGCTGCACAAAAATCGAATTTGAGCCTGCGTTTCATCCTGTAGCCCAATCATTTCCTCCTTCTAATTTCCAATTAAAAGAATTCAAGCGCCTCTGGGGCGCTACCGTTTTACTGTGCAAAATACTGTCGGCTATGGCAGTTTTTTCAAAAAAAATCAGTGCGTGTGCGCGCCTGGCTTTCAACTAATTTCTATGTACCTGAAAAAGACGACTATGAGAGTGAACCCTTTACTTCTTATCCATTTTATTAAAAAAATGGCGGGCAGATTTTTTAGAAATCAGCCGAACATCAGACCGGTTTTGATTCCGGTCACTTTCCTAACTTTTATTTTCATCCTGCTACTCCCTGCATTTGCCGCCGCCTCGGACAGTTTTTCCGGCATGGAAGAAACTCCGGTGCGTTGCCTGGCTTGTGACAATGTGAGTTCCGGCGGAGCCATCCAGGGCGAAGAGTCGGGATGTCCCTCGCCCGTCTGGTATCCTTCGGCGATAAATTCGGCGGCGCTGCCTACAGGCGGTAGCGGGGAACTGGAATACGTCTGGGTGTTCACCACTGACGATCCGGATTTCCCCTATGCCCAGTGGTGGCCCATTCCAAATTCAAACAGCCCGAATTATACCCCCGTCCCCATTTCGGTCACGACCTATTATCGTCGTCTGGCGCGAAGGGCGGGATGCGCCGCCTATGCCGGCGAATCTAATATCATTGCCAAAATCGCGAGTTGCTGCGACAACGTGACCGACGGAGGGAAAATCGGATCCGGCCAACATTTCTGCGGATTGTCGTTCGACCCGGCGCCCATTCTCAATCTGGTTTATCCTAATGGGGGTAGCGGAGATTATGAGTTCCTATGGATGATGAGCCTCAAGGGAACTCCCTACTACCCGGGAAGTCCGGACTGGAGCAGCATTTCTGGCGCCAATGGAGAAAGCTACGACCTCGGTCTGGTCGTTCAAAATACTTACTTCATCCGCTTAGCCCGTCGGAGCGGATGCAGCGATTTCGTCGGGGTTTCCAATATGGCGGCTCTTACGATTTCCCCTGCGGTGAAGGCGAGCATCACAGGCGCGGATATCACCTGCGCAGGCGGCTCAAACGGAGCGATACAATTAGAAGTCAGCGGTGGGACTACTCCTTTTAATTTCAACTGGACGCCCCATCTCGGCGATGTACAAAATCCGCAGGGGCTTGCCGCCGGAAACTATGTCGTCACCATTTCTGATGCCTTCGACTGTAGCGCTGTTAAAAATATCAACCTGAAAGACGGCAGCAAGGTGACGCTGTCTCTCTCCAAAACGGATGAGACCTGCCTCGGTGGAAGCAACGGCGCGGCGGAAGTAATCAGCGTCGGCGGAGGAACGCCCGGCTATTCATACCTATGGAGCGACGCTGCCAACTCTACCGGAACTTATGTCGCCGGATTAGCGGCAGGAAGCTACGCCGTTACGGCGACAGACGCCAATGGCTGTACTGCCGTTTCCCACTTTTCCATAGCGGCAGGGCCTCCTCTCGGCGTACTTTTAGGAACGACGAACGAAAGTTGCCTAAACGCCGGCGATGGTACGGCTACCGTCCTCAACGTCATCGGGGGGATTCCCGGCGGATACCTTTACCAATGGAACGACCCTTCCGCTCAGACCGGCTCCAAAGCTACCGAGCTACCGGCCGGCAACTGGACCGTGACGGTAAACGACAGTCAGGGCTGTATCGGGACGGCGAGCGCCCTTATTCACGAAGGACTGCCTTTGAATGTCTCCGTCATTAGTTCTGATGAAACCTGCCTCGGCGCTAACAATGGCCGGATAGAAATCATTGGCACAGACGGAGGAACGGGCGTCTATAGCTATCAGTGGAGCGACCCGCTCGCCCAAACGGGTTCGCTTGCCTACGACCTGGCGCCAGGCGCCTATACCGTCACAGCTACGGACTCCCAAGGCTGCATCGGGACGGCAGGCGCCGAAGTTGAAAGCGGCCCCGCTCTTGTACTTTCCTTAGCGGGCATCGCCGAATCCTGTCTCGGCGCCAATAACGGCAGCGCAGAAGTGCTGTCTGTCGTCGGAAGCACCGGCCCCCTGACTTATCTCTGGAATGATCCATTTTCCCAAACGACGGCTTCTATTTCCGGAATAGCGCCCGGGGCTTACTCAGTCACCGCAACGGATTCGCAGGGCTGCATCGGTTCAGCCAGCGTTCAGGTCGGGCAGGGGCCAATGCTCAACGTGGCGACTAGCGCCGCTGAAGTATCCTGCTATAACGGGAGCGACGGACAGGCAATCATCCTTTCTGTCTCCGGCGGCTCCGGCAATTATTCTTTCTATTGGAACGATCCCAACGGTCAAAGTACGCCAACAGCTACGAACCTCAGCCCGGGAACTTACGAGGTACTCATCAGCGACGACCAGGGCTGCGTGGGGCTAGGCTCGGCAACCGTGGAAAACGCTCTCCCATTGGAAATAAGTTCTTCCCACACCGACGCACAATGTCATTACACCGCCGATGGCGCCGCTGAAGTAAACGTAACAGGGGGAACTGCGCCCTACCTTTATCAATGGAGCGACCCGGGAAATCAGTCTTCTCAGGCAGCCTTTGGACTGGCCATCGGAACCTATTCGGTCACGGTGACAGACGCTAAGGGTTGCACGGTCATAGCTACGGAGACCATTCAGGCGCCGGCAGAAATTGTCGCCGTTACTTCCTCCACGAGCGCAGCCTGCGCCGATGGACAGGACGGCTCTGTTTCGGTTTCCATTCAAAACGGCAATCCGGCAGACTTCCAGTTCCAGTGGAGCGATCCTGCCGGCTCTACTACTCCCGAAGTAAGCGGGCTTCCACAGGGAACTTATTCGGTGACGATTACAGATATCAATGGATGCGAGGCTATTTCATCGGCGCTCGTCGCTGCGCCACCTCCTTTGGAGCTGAATATGCAGGCGGAGGACGTCTCCTGCTATAGCGGCGAAGACGGCGCAGTCTCTGTCGAGGTGTCTGGCGGGACGGCATTTGGAACAGGATATCAATACATTTGGAATGCTCTCGGCCATCCCACTACTCCTTCGCTCAGCGAAGTTCCGGCGGGAGTTTACAGCCTTACGGTGACGGACGCCAACGGCTGTACGGCCATTGGAACAAAAGAAGTTCAGTCGCCGGAAGTTTTATCCCTGAGCGCTACGAGCGCGCAAATTACCTGCGCCGGATTTGAAAACGGCAGCGCTACGGCCCTCGCTACGGGAGGCACTGCACCCTATACCTATTATTGGAACAATACATCTAATAGTAACGGGCAAAGCCAAATCAACTTAGGCCCTGGCGCTTATGGCGTCACAGTGACAGACGCCCAGGGCTGTACCGCCGCCTCTGAGGCTACGGTATTTGAGCCGCCAACTTTGGATTTGACCATTGCCAAAACAGATATACTCTGCCCAGGCGATAACACAGGCTCCGCTACCGCCCAGCCGGACGGCGGCGTTTTCCCTTATTTTTTCAAATGGGATAATGGCGAAACCACGCAGTCCCTCAGCCAGCTCCACAAAGGCGATTACCACCTGACCGTGACGGATGGCAACGGCTGTTCAATTACCGGTGGGATTTCAATTCTGGCCACGACCGACCTCTCTCTCGAAGTGGCCGCCGCCGACGCCAATTGCTTTGACTCCAACGACGGGACGGCGACAGCTCATGGTCTCGGAGGGATAGCGCCCTATACTTTTGTCTGGAGCAATGGAAAGACGAGCAGTTCCATTTTCGGTCTGGCGCCCGGCGACTACTCTGTAACGGTAGCCGATGCGGGCGGATGCACGGTGGAGAGCACCGCGCAGGTCGGCGCACCGTCGCAACTCACGAGCCAGGCTCAAATCGCTTCTCACATCAGTTCCTACAACGGATCAAACGGGTCGGCAAGCGCTACGGCAACGGGCGGGACGCCCCCCTACTCTTTCCTGTGGGACAATGGCAGCGCCGATCCGACCGCCGTCAACCTCTCTGCCGGCATGCATTCAGTGACGATTACCGACGCTAAAGGCTGCACCAGCAGTTCGGAAGTCATGGCGCCCAATCCTTCCAAAATTGGAAATTTCGTTTGGAACGACCTCAATCAGAACGGCATACAGGATATCGGCGAGCCGGGGGTGAGCAATATCGCACTGCGCCTATTTGGGACGACGGCACTCGGCGCGGCAGTGTTCATGGAGACGCAGACTTCGGCTTTCGGAGCTTACGCATTCGACGGCCTGCAAAGCGGGTCTTACAGAATCGAAGTGGAACTTCCCGCCAGCTATGCTTTTTCTCCCACCCAGGCCGGCAGCGATGCATTGGATAGCGATATCAATCCGACGACGGGTTCTTCTGAAGTTTTCACCTTAGAGGCTTCCTTTTACGACGACCGCCGGGATGTGGGACTGATATTTTTAGATGAAAAAATTAATATCGGCGATTTCGTCTGGGAGGACGCCAATCAAAACGGCATACAGGATATGGGGGAACAGGGGCTTGCCAATGTTCCGGTGCGTCTGATCTCCATGCCCGCCAATGAAGCGGTTGGAGCTGCGACGACCGACGCGTCCGGAAAATATCTTTTCAAGGACATAGCCATCGGGATTTATGTCGTGGAGTTTTCACTGAGCCATCTGCCCGATGGATACGCCTTCTCTCCACAGAATCAGGGGGGCAATCACCAGTTGGACAGCGATCCGAATCCGGCAACGGGCAGGACAACGCCATTTCAGGTGTTGCCTTTCACTTTAGACAATCTCTCCCTTGACGCAGGTATTTTTAAAAAATGCGACAATGTCGCGGATGGTGGGAAAATAGGTTACGACGAAACGCTCTGCGGGCCGACGGCACATCCGGCTGCCATACTCAGCTTAGCAGAGGCTGAAGGCGGCGCAGGCGAATTGGAATATCGCTGGCTGCTCGGCGAGACGCCGACTTTCAACGGAATCAACGATCCGAACTGGGCGGCGCTTTCCAATTCGAACAGCGCTGATTTTCAACCGGGTAGTCTTTCACAAACAGCCTATTACATCCGCCTTTCCAAAAGGCAGGGTTGCGCAAACTTTTCGGGCAACAGTAATATCGTCGCCAAGACCATCGCGCCCGAACCGACGGCTCAGATAAAAGCCAGACCGAATGAATTGTGCCAATACGAGAAGGGGCGCTTTGAAGCCGTCAATGCCGGAGAGGAGGCTGCGTATTTCTGGGAGTTTGGCGACGACGCTACGCCTGCAACGGCTGCGACAAGAACCGCCGACGGCGTTTATTGGAGTTCGGGCGGACTCAAAACGATTCAACTGACGACGACCCGTTCGGGTTGCTCGTTTTCTACT
Source organism: uncultured Saprospiraceae bacterium (assembly GCA_964643005.1). Taxonomy (GTDB): domain Bacteria; phylum Bacteroidota; class Bacteroidia; order Chitinophagales; family Saprospiraceae; genus UBA6168. The sequence continues at coordinate 25,891 of CAZXQI010000018.1, forward strand.
CTCGCCAAAGTGTTAGTGGGCAGTTGCAGCGAGCGCCCGATAGAGTTTGACAATATATCTGTCGCATTAAACGACTGGGAGGCAGAGATTGCCTGGAAGGTTTTGGGCGACGCATCGCAGGCTTTGTTTTTTGTGCAGCGCTCGGAAGACGGCTCACTTTTTGAAAATCTTGCCGCCGTCCCCGGAGAGGATGAGTCGGAAAGTTCGGTCTATTCTTTCAGCGACAGTCGGCCCCGCATAGGGAAAAGCTTTTACCGCATCAGGGCAATTCTGATGAATGACCCGGGAAAGGAAATCTATTCCGAAGTCGTCAGCGTGAACAACCTGCCGAAGGCGGTGGGCAATGTCCTGGTTTATCCCAACCCCACGCCGGATAAGGCGACCATCCACATATTGGCGCCCAATGGGTTTCCGGTATTTGTTCAGGTTACCGATATGTTTGGGAAGATATTGGAGAGCGTAGAAGTACCCGCTATGACGGAAAAGCACCTCCTTGATATGAGCGCTTTCCCGCAGGGGGTTTATCTCGTTTACCTCAAACAAAAAGGGCATCGGGAACGGGCGCTGCGAGTGGCGAGATTGTGATTTTTAAAAGTATTCCCGGATCGCTGTAAAAAAGCGCATTGCGCTTCGCAGCCAGTCATTATGACTCTTGACTTTTTCAATACATAGTATCTTTCGGAGGGGTCGCCTGTGCGCGACCTTTTCTTTTTTAAATCAACTCCAAAGCGGCCAGACTCGTTGGGCAGGCCATTAGTCAAATGCCTAAAGTCCGACGAGTCTGGCCCTCATGTAGAAAAAACAGGTTGGGAATCAGGAGCGTTCCCGGTATCAATGGTGGTGATGTCCGCCTGGGCCGTGAACGTGATTATGGGCAATTTCTTCGGAAGTAGCCTCGCGCACGGACTCGACGACGCCGGTGAAATAAAGGTCTTTACCGGCCATCGGGTGATTAAAATCCATGAGCACCCCTTCGTCGTTGACTTCCCGTACAATGCCCGTCAGGTGGTTGCCTTCGTTGTCGGACATGGGAACTGAATTTCCAACGACCAATAAATCTTCGTCAATTTTACCATCCAATTCAAAAATAGAAAGAGGCAACATGACGACGGCTTCGGGGTCGGATTCTCCGTAGGCATCCCCGCTATTGATGCCAAAGGCAAATTCTTCGCCGGCGTCCTTTCCTTCCAACTGGCGTTCAAATTCAGGAATCATCTGGCCTACTCCAAACAGAAAGGTGAGAGGAGCGCCGCCAAAAGTTTCTTCCACTAAATCGCCCTCGGCATGGCCTTCTTTCAGCCGATAGTGTACACTGACTACGGTGTTTTTTGAAATAATCATAAAAAAAATTGAAAGGAAAAATGAAGAAGCGAGCGTTGGGTTTGGGCACGTCTCTACCCCGATTCACCGTTCCGGTTTTAAAATGAGGCGCGAAAGTAGAAAAATCAGAACAGACCTGAGTTGATTGTCAGAGCCGGCTTTTCATCTTTTATCGCCTCAGAGTTTGACCATGACGCCGATTGCTGCGACTAATCTGTCGAGATCGGGGAGCGTCGTATAGACGTTGGGCGTAATGCGGACGCCGTGAACCTTTTCCCATTCGATGGCCACCGTGTGTATTTTATAGTTTTGAAAAAGGAAATCCGCTATTTCTCCCGGCTGCTTAGCCTGAATTTGCAACAATGCAATGGCGCAGGCAAAATCCGGATGCAGGGAAGTCCCAATGCTCACCTTCGGAAGTGCGAGCGCCTTCTTCGTCCAGTATTCTTTCAGGTATTGCAAACGCTTTTGCTTCCGGTCCGCCCCAATCATCAGGTGGAAATTTGCCGCCTGGCCGATAGCCTGCTCGATGGCAAAGGAGCGGGTGCCGAGGTTTTCAAACTTTCGGATATCGTCGCTCTCGGGATCGGGCGCCGCCAACAGGGGATATAGATTTTTGATTTTTTCCTTTCTCACGTAAAGGAGGCCGCTGCCAAAGGGAGCGCACAGCCACTTGTGGAGGCTGGTTCCAAAGTAATCGCAGTTCAGGTCGGAGATTTTATAATCTAAATGGGCGAAAGAGTGAGCGGCATCCACGACCACTTCAATACCTCTGGCCTGGGCGGCGTCGGCAATCTCTCTGGCAGGCATGATTTGTCCCATCCAGTTGATGATGTGGGTGATGTGCGCCACTTTGGTTTTGGCGCTAAACGCCCGGATGTATTCGTTGACGATCTGCTGTTTGTCTTCAATGGGGAATTGGAAATCGAGCCATTTCAGGACTATGCCATCCCTGTGTTCCCGCTGTTTCCAGGCGTTGATCATATTGGGGTAATCCTGCTTTGCCAGTACGACCTCGTCGCCGGCTTTGAGGCGCAATCCAAAAATCACGGTTTCCAAAGCCTCGGAAGTGTTGCGGTTGATAGCCAGCTCTTCCGCCTGGCAGCCCGCCAGTTCAGCCAATTTTGATCGCAGAGGCTCCCTGCCCTGGTCGAGGATGCGCCACATGTAGTAGCTGGGCGCCTCGTTGCTCATTCGGTTGTAGCGCTCGACGGCCTCCTGCACCACTAAGGGCTGAGGGCTGACCCCGCCGTTGTTGAGGTTGATAATGCTGGCAGAAGTCGTGTAGGCTTGTTGGATGTAATGCCAGAAATCTTCGTCAGTGGCGCAGTCTTCGGCGCTGCGGTGGGCATTTTCTTCAAAATGGCGAAGCAGGTCTTTTCCCTGAACGGTATTGAAGAAAGGGGATAAAGCGCCGACTCCTGCGGCGGCGGCCAGTTGGCGCATAAATTTCCTTCGGTCGGTCATCGTCGGATAGTTTTTAAAATGTACCTCCAAACATAGTGAAGTGGTATTAAAAAATAGAAACTATCTGGCTTTAAAGGATTTATTTAGTGGGCGGGGTTTCGCTGATGATTTGCTCAGAAGTGGGAAATCAATTCCGATTTGTCCCGGATTTTTATCGCAGGCTTTCATTGAGTTTCAATACATCAAAAAGCCGCCTGGCGGTATCATATCCTCCAGGCGGCCTTATTGAATATCAATTTACCAAGTATGCAATTAGCGCTGAATCACGAATTTCTTCGTGCTCGTGCCTTCTTTTGTAGCTAAGCGAACGATGTAGGTTCCACTGGGCAGATTAGATACATTGTATTCTCTTGAATCCTGATAAGCGTTCACGATTTCGTCAATCTTAATGACCTTTCCGCTCAGGTCGGCAATCGTCACGTTAGCGACTGTCGGCTGCTCCAATGAAAGGCGGACGTTGAGTTTATCGCTCACCGGGTTGGGATAGAAACTGAATGCATTGTCGGGCAGCGCCTTTTCGTCAGCAGTAGAAATGAGGGCGATCTCCATTCTCAGGTTGATAGCGGGTCTTCCCTGCCAGCCTCCGAGATACCAAGTGTCGTCATCGCTGGTATAAACGATAGTAGATGGGAAATAAAGCTGGGCGAGATTGGCATTGTAACCGTGGAAAATTGGAACTGAACCATCGTATTCAGCCAGGAGGATGTAGCGGTTGTTTTCTTTCAGATCAACTCCGATTTCATCCGTTTCAAAGTCAACAAGCTCATGGCTCTCCTCTCCTGATGTTGTGCTTGTAGTAAATGTGTGCTCGTTGATAGAGCGCAGCGTCAGGCTTGGGTTATTGGCATAATCTCCGCTGGTGTTGAAGCTATTCCAATTCGGACCTGTTACATCTTCATTTACTTCCACCAAAACAATATTGACGGTTTCGCCCGCCAAAGGGCCGTCTGCTGAATTTTTGGCAGCAGAGAATATTGAATTTACTGCTTTAAAGTTATCTACCCAGTTGGAACCTGTCTTATATACGGCTCCGACATAGTATGGATAGGTCAGACCCCCATAGTAAGTAGAAATTCCATTTTCCTTAGAGTACAGATTGCTGGTAACGGCAAAGCCTCTGGAGGCTGAGTTGTTGGCAGGATCCGCATCTATGGAGTCTCTGCTGTACAAGGTATAGTTAATCGTGTAGTCGCCTTCTTCCAACTGGTCGGGAATAAAGACATTGGGCAATTCCATCTCCACGGTGGTGTCTCCAGTTTCGATGGAAGCAATTTCCAGACTATCCTGGAAGATGATGGCGCCGCCTGCATCTTTGACTTCAGCTCTCAAAACCACATTTGGAACAGCCTTGGAACCGACGTTATCTACCTTTGCGTAGAATAACAGGGTATCGGCGCCAATTTGTGATTTAGGCTGTGCATAACTGGCCGTCGCATAAAATGGATCGACCAATTTCAGATCTGTAGCCGGCGTCGGGTCGAAGTCGAGCAAAGCCACGTCGTCAATCTGCCATGAATAAGCGCAACCAACGTCGGTGCCTGCCTGAATAGTGGAAGGGTCGGCTAAGAAGCGGAAAGCAAACCAAAAAGACGACTGGCCGGAGGCATACTGAGAAATATCAAGCGATGCCAGGAAAGGATTTTCCGGATTGGTTCCGCTTGGGTACTGGTTGTTCGTCACCGCTCCAAAAATTTCGACTTCTGTCCAGGTTACATTATCCGTACTGAATTCCAAATAAGTTTTGTCATTGAATCTGCGGTAGTGCGTCAGAAACTGAAGAGTAACCGCAGTTTTGTCAGACAGGTCGAGTTCCGGCGACACCAGCCATGCGTCTTGTTCGCCGCTACAGTTGAGGTCAGAGTCAAAAATCATCCATCCGTTAGCGGCAGTCGTAGATTGAATTGCGCCAATCGGGAAACTGCCGTTAGGGCCGGTATTTGTCCAAAACCAATTGGCAGTAGAAGTGCCGTTTCCAACGACTTCGATAGCGGTCCAATCGTCAGGAAGGCCGTCGGCGAAGTCTTCCGTATAGAAAGGAACCTGAGCTGAAAGGAATCCTCCCACCAGCAGGAATGCAAATAAATACAAGAGCTTGTTTGTAAATTTCACCATGGTTAATAAGTAATTTAATGAAAAATAAAATTAGTTGTCATTTCTTCTACCCCATTTAGGCGGCATTGGAAATTCATTTTAAAAGTTTAAAAATCAACTCCATTGGAGCAAATTTCGCAGTCATTTAAAAGCGCCTGCAAAGTAGGAATTAGGCTAATCAATTTATAAATTCCTATTGCCTACTGGCTGACAAAAGGAACTTTCGCCTTACGTTTTGTCCTCAAAGGCGGCCAAAGGTCTGAAAATTCTCTTGCAAAACCCGGATTTATTTTCCTTAAAAAATAGCTAAAGCTAAGGTCGGGCATTCTCCCCTGTTACAATGCTTTTCCCATTTTTTTCAAAATCAAAGTTCATCTGAGTTTTGCTACCTTCGTTTCCGCCAACTGATACAACCCATGCTTGAACGGTTCCGACAATTTATTTTTCAACAAAAACTAATATCCCCGGGGGAAAAGACACTGCTGGCCGCCAGCGCCGGCGTGGATTCCACTGCACTGTTCCACCTGTTTTTAGAAGCCGGTCTGCCCTTCGCTGTCGGGCACTGCAATTTTCAATTGCGGGGAGAAGATTCGGAGAGGGATGAAGATTTTGTAAAAAATCTCGCTTCGGCGCATGGCATAGACTGCGTTTCCATCCGCTTTGACACGGCGGCTTTTGCAGAAAAAAACAAAACTTCCATTCAGGAAGCGGCTCGCCTCCTGCGCTATGAATGGTTGGAAGACCGGCGCCGACAACTCGCCTGTGAACACATCGCCACCGCCCACCATCTCGACGATTCCATCGAAACTGCGCTGTTCAACTTTGCCAGAGGCTGCGGTATTCGGGGGCTGCACGGCATCCTGCCGCGCAATGAGCGCCTCATCCGCCCCCTGCTCTTTGCCTCCAAAAAGGAAATTCTGGAATTTGCAGTATCGGAAGGCATCCGGTTCAGAGAGGACGCCAGCAACCTGAAAGACAAATACAGCCGCAATAAAATCCGCCTGCACGCCATCCCCGTTTTTGAGCAAATCAATCCGGCTTTTCAAAAATCTGCCGCTACGACCATCGCCCATATCCGGGAAACGGAGCAACTTTTTGACTTTGCTATCCAGACTATCCGGCGGGAAGTCGTGCAGGGGCAGGGCGACCGGCGCCAAATCGAAATGGGGAAACTCCTCTCCTACCCCGCCCCGAAGACCGTGCTGTACGAGCTGCTCCGCCCCTTTGGCTTTGGTCGCGAACAGATCGGCCAAATGCTGCAAAGCATTGACAGTCAGCCGGGTCAGATTTTCTATTCACCCAACTGGCGCTTATTAGCCGATCGCGATTTTTTTATTTTGGAAAAAAATATAAACCTGTGGGAAGAGAAAGTCGTCCCGGAAATTCCGGCTGCGCCGCTACTCTTACCCGATGGCAGCCGGCTCAGTATTCGGGAGAAATCTTCCCCGCCTTCTGTTTTTCCAAATGACTCAAATGTCGCCTGGATGGATCTGGACAGGCTCAGCTTTCCACTCAAACTGCGGCATTGGCAGGATGGCGATTCCTTCCAGCCGCTCGGTATGGAAGGACGCAGCCGGAAGCTCCAAGACTTTTTCAGCGACCGCAAACTGTCGAGGTTTCAAAAGGAAAAGATATGGCTGTTGGAAAGCGACGGAAGCATTGCCTGGGTTGTGGGCATGAGGCTGGACGAGCGGTTTAAAGCGAGACCCGACACGAAGCGGTTTTTAGTCTTTCACTTTCAGGAGTAATCCGGCAGAAATTCATTTTAGGGAAAATTCTACCGCGGCTAATTCATTTTTTATTCAGCGAAATTCTCAGGGTATATCCAGCAATTTATGGGTTTGGACGCTCAGCCTCCATTTTGGATTTTTCAAACAAAAGTCAATGGCGAGGCGGGTGTTGGGCTGGATATCGGGCCCGTCCATGGGCTGGATGAAGAAATTGTCGAAGTCCAGATGCTCGAACAATTCCGGTTCGGCGCCGAGCTGGGGATAGACCAGTTTTAGTTCGCTGCCGGAGACGACTTTCAAAACTGTTTTGGCTTTGGGGCTGACGCAAACCCAGTCTAAGCCTTTGGGCGCCTCGACGGTTCCGTTGGTCTCCACGCCCACCTCGAAGCCTGCGCGGTGAAATGCCTCCACTAGCGGCTCATCCAACTGGAGCAGCGGCTCCCCGCCGGTACAGACGACGTAGGCGCGGCTTCTGTCGGCGCTCCCCCATACTTCTGCCACTTTTTCGACCAGCGATTCTACGGAGTATTTGCCGCCGTTGGCGCCGTCCATTCCCCAGAAATCCGTATCGCAGAACTGACAGATGGCCTTGTAGCGGTCTTCCTCCCGACCCGTCCAGAGGTTGCAGCCGGAGAATCTGCAAAACACAGCAGGGCGTCCAGTTTGCGCCCCTTCGCCCTGGAGGGTATAGTATATTTCTTTGATTTTGTAAGACATGTTTTAAATTTAAAAAAAATGGGGAAATGGGGTCTGTCAGCGGGTAGCCACGAGCAGGTAGTAGCTGAAGAAGAAATGCCGTTCCAATTTCTTTTGCTGCGCAATGACGAAACCCTGGCTTTCTAATTTCTCTGTGTATTCTTTCAAATCCAACTGATACGGGTGGAGGATATCGCCGGGGAGGAGTCGGAAGAGTTTTTTAAAAAAAGAAAAATTGTGCGCATCTACTGTCAAAACTAAGCGCCCGCCTGGGCGGGTGGCTTCCCACAACTTTTTCACACAAACGTCCAGAGCGGCCACGTGGTTGATGACGTTGAGGCAAAAAACGATCTCGAAAGGTTTTTCCGGTTCATATTGCTCAAAGGGCGTCGTCACAAATTTGACTGTTGGAAAAAGAGCCTCGTACTGCTCCGGCCATTGCCGGCGGTACTTCGACAACAGCGGATCGAGCGCAGTGACGTCGGCCTGTTCTCCGAAATGGATAAAAATGCCGGCGGGGCCGCAGCCCACGTCCAATATCCGTTCGCTATGTTGCGGCTGGATTTGGGCTTTGGCCAGGAAATTTTGCCAATACTGCTTTTTCCAGGCGAAATAGCCTTCCAAAGATTTGCCCCGGAGGTACAGTCGCCACCACCAGATTTCAAAAAACTGTGCAGTTTTCCATCTTAGATTCATGGCGGCGAAATTAGCTTATTCAGAAAACCTGCCCTTCTTTGGCCAAAGTTTTGAGATAGAAATTTAATTTTGGCCTGTACCAAAAACAGAGGAAAATGCTAATCGTCATCGGCACAAAAGTGAGGTTCATCAATACAGGAGATGAAGGCGTCGTCCGCTCTTTTTTGAGCGGTGGCATGCTCAGCATTTATATTCCCGCAGACGATATGGAAATCCCGGCCTTTCCGGAAGACCTCATGCCGGCGGAGGAGTATCAACAGGCAGGCGCCAAAACTAAAGCGCCGGGCAAGAAGGAAAAGCCCGTTCCACAGCCGCCGCCTTTTTCCGTCGAAACGCAATACGCCATTATCAGAAGCCAGGGGATTCAGCTCGTCTTCGACCCCGTTGCGGATTTACAGGGGACGGTGGGAAAGTATTCCATCTGCCTGCTCAACGATACGCAATACGAACTTTTATTTTCAATCGCCTTCTATCTGAACCGCTGCGCGCCGCAGAAATGGGAGGGCAGTTTAGCTTCCCTGTCCTGGCAGGAATTGGGCACGATGCTTTACGACGACCTGAACGAGGCGCCGGAATTCGACATCAAGTGCAGATGGTCAACGACGGAGGGTCTTGGCGAACCTGTCGGTAAGAATCTGAGAATCAAGGCTAAATCCTTTTTCAGCCATCAAAAAACGGCGCCCCTGCTCAACAAAAAAGTACATCTCTTCCACCTTTTTGAAAAACCCGAAACGGCCAAAGCGGCGGAAGAGGATCTTCAATCCTACACCCGTCGCCACGCTAAGCCGGGGAAGGAAGCGCCTTCCCGTCTGAAGAAACTAAGCATTTACGACTCCAAAGAGTTAGCTGAATTTGAGCGGGAAATTGACCTGCACATTGATAAACTGACGAGCAGTCTGGGCAAGATGACCAACTCCGAAATCCTTCACCTGCAAATTGAGGCTTTTGAAAAGTACATTCAGAAGGCCATACGCTTAGGGGTTCCGAGGGTATTCGTCATTCACGGAGTAGGTCAGGGAAAATTAAAAGACGTCATCGCCACTAAGCTGTTGCAAAACCCCGACGTGCAAACCTTTAAAAACGAATACCACAACCGCTACGGCTGGGGCGCCACGGAGGTCATTTTTTAGGTAAAAACACTTCCGCCATCATGCAACGCGCGCTGCCGCCTCCGTAGGTTTCAATGGTGGAGATGGGGCTGTATAAAATATTGGTGTGCTTTTGAATCTGTTGAATCTGCTCGGGGGTCAAAGAGCGATATGCCTGCTCCGACATGACCAGGTACGTTTCTCCTCCGGTATTGCGCACCTGGAGCATGTTCCCGGCGAATTGCATCATTTGCTCCATTGCGATGTCAATGATCTCCTTTTGGGTAGCCGCAAATTTTTCCCTTAGAGCCGCATTCTCTTTAGCGTCTCTCACTGTATCCATACATATAACGACAAAGCTTTCGCCCAGGGCCATCATGACGTTGGTGTGGTAAATCTCTTTTCCATCGGCATCCACAGCGCGAAAAGCCATCGGCTCGTAGCCCATCAGCCGGCAGAATTCTTCGAGCAGTTCGAGTTCCGTCCTCGGACTCAGGCAGGCGTAGGCAATTTTATTTTCCCTGTCTAAAATCATGCTGCCCGTTCCTTCCAAATACCGGTCGGAGTTTTCGTACCCCTCCAAACGCAACTTCTTTCCTACTTGAAATTCGGACTGCATATTTTCCAAAATATCCTCCCGCCGCTCTAAGCGCCGGACGGCGGCATACATGGGATAGGTGACGATCGTTCCGTCCTCGTGGAAGGAGACCCAGTTGTTGGGGAATACGGCGTCCGGCTTCACGGGTTTGTCTGTGTCCTCTGCCACGATGACATTCACCCCGGCCTGGCGCAGCCGCCCGACGAATTGGTCAAATTCGAGCATCGCCTTCTGGCGGATTTCGCTCAGACTCAGGGCGCCGTCATCGGTCTGAAAGGCATTGCTGCCCGCCGTTTCTTCATTGAAGCCAAAATGGGATGGACGCACCATCAAAATATTGGATGTGGTTTGCATGATGTTAGTTTCTTTAAAAAGTCATTGCACTTTTAGCTTGGTTTCACGCTGATTAGCGCAGGTTTTCATCCCCCTTCACTTCGTATAGAAATGCGTGATGGGAATATCCACTGAAAGCGTCGCTCCGAAGCGCCAGGCATTAGTTTCGTCAACGGAAAGGCCGGCGGAGGGGTCTATCTTTCGCAGAGCCGGGCCGAGTTGCGCTCCCAGACCGACGGAGACGGGGATATTGCCCCAGAAGCCATAGATCAGGTAAAGACCGGGGGCAAAGATATTTTGAAACTTAAAATCGGGGATGTTGGAGGTCTGGTCGGAAAAGCGGAAGGCGTATATGGCGCCCACGTCAATCAGCTGAGTGTAGAGGCTCAGGCTGCCTCCGTTCTGAAAGCCCTTGTTTACATCTATTCCCAGAGGGGCGGAAATGGCCAGGACTTCTTTTTGTTTAAGCGCAGCATTGACCTCGCTGCGCACATCGTTTTCCCAGCCGAAGCCGATCCCGCCGTAGGAATTGAGCGACACGCTGAAAGGCGATTGTTTTTTCAGGCGCGAACTGCCAGGAGGGAGCGCAAAAAGGTCAATGGCAGCGGCTACCTCGTTAGAGTTGCGAGCCTCTGCCACCGAGGCCATGAAGTTGGAATACTTCAGAAAATCCCTTTTATACTTAAAGTCATCGCCGAGGACTTGCGTCATTATGGAGGCCAGGTTGTTCACCGCAGAAGTGTAGTAGTTCTGGCGAACGTTGAACTCCAGTTCGAACACCTGGCGCAAAATGACAAGAAACTTATTTTCTATGGTGTCTAAGCGAGTAGGCTTTAGATTGGGAAGGGAAATGACTTTGGGAACCCCCGATTCTATTTTCCATTCCGGCATTTTGACCTCTTTGCGGAAGTCGGAAATCAGGCCGATGAAGCCAAACACCTGGGTAGCAAAGCGATAGTAATCGTCGTATTCGTTCGAGTTTTTCAGCGTATAAAGGCTTTGGTCCAACATCCCGCCGGTCTGGGTCAGATTCCTGAGGTAGTTTCTGAATGATACGGGCAACTCCGTAGCGCCGTGCAATTTCGTAAGGATCTGTTGCAGGCTTACATTATCGCTATACCTCACTCCGCCCGACTGCTGATATAGCAGGCCGAGATAGAGATAGGCATAAGTCAGGTTTTGGAGCGAATCTGCCAGTTCATTTGCTGAGACCCAGGTCTGCACTTCCGAACGAACCCGAAGCGAGTTGGAAAATATATCCAGCGTTTTCAGCCCTATGGCGATATCCTGCATGGCGGCTCTAGTCTTTTCAGACTGGATAGAATCCCTTCTTCCAGACTCCTGAATAGAGGCCGAATTGGCAAAGAAATCCAGTAATTCAACCGGCGATTGGCCATCGACAAGGTATTGCGTAGCGCCCAGGAGGTCTTCCAGTAAAATGCGGTTTTCTTCCTTTTTTATAAAACCTCGTTCTTTAGAATAATCCCTGACGTGCAGAGGCAGGGTTTTCATGTCCTGAATGAACCCCTTCCGCATGGCTTCCAGGTAGGCGTTGTAGTTGTAAATTTCATTCCCAATGACAGAAAACAGATGAGAGGTCGTGGGGTACAAAGTCTGGAAGGCAGGCTCCTCTTCTAATTTGAGCTGAAGTCGGGAAAAAAAGGCAGCGTTCAATTCTTCTTTGGTGCGCGCGACAAGAAACTTTGCCAGGCCGTCGGCCACGTTGGTGATAAAATTGCCTCCAGGCGCCGTGGACACGCCATTCGAACGGGGAAATTCCGGTATATATTCAAGACTCGCATCATACTCCATCCGAAATCCCTGCTGGGCGTAAGAATTGAATGAGATAAAAGGATTCCCCTTGAAACATTCCTCCAAATCTAAAAAGACCATACCACCCTCCTGGGTCACATTATTCGGGCAATACTTTTCAATAGTCGTCAGAATGACATCCTCGTCCGGAGCTACGGCGTTATTGATTTCGACCCGATTCCGATCAGGGTTAAGCTCCATGAAGGAATGGAGGATATCTGCATCCAACCAGGGATTTTGCGCAAAAACCTGGCAGGAAAGGAGCATGATTAACGAAGGAAACAGAAAGGTTTTCATCGGCATTAATTAATTGAAAATTCAGGCGACGGTGGCGTTGGTTTTGTACAATACCGGTTGCGTATCGTCCCAGGTCTCGCTCTCGCCGAGCGACTGAAACAACCTACTCAATTTTAGAAGAAACTCAGGTAAAGGCGGCGCCTGGTAATCGCCCCTGTATCGTTTTTTTTCAGAAGAAAGGTATAGAGCGGCTACAGCCGCTATCAGATAAACTCCAAAGCTGCTGGTGATTCGCCTCTCTTCATATTCCTGCTGAATTTTACAAAAGAAGCCTATTGCATCGGAGGCTAAGAAGTGGATTTTTGGTTCCGCGACAATTTCTTCTTTTCTTCTAATAAAAATGGGTTTGGAAATGGCGCCTACGTTGACGGCTTTCTCCCAATAATTAGGGAAATGTTTGTCGGCCAGTCCCTTCCAGGTAGCGGCATGGCTTCGGTTCGGGAGCGAAGCGAGCAGGAAAGCGCCGGAGCTGTCGAGCAAACCCAGAACCCTATCAATTTCAGCGGGAGAGATTCTCTCCGCTTCTAAATCTTCTTTAGGAAAACAAATACTGGAAATGACTAAGTCCACTTCGAGAAGAGCCGCCGCTTCCAATCCTTTGAGATAGTCTTTCGCCAAAAAAAACTTGTTCTCCAAAGTGCAAACTTTAATGATAAAAATTTCGGCTTTAGGCGCGACTCCTCTCAGCTCGTTCTTATCTTCCGGGGAAGCTGCCAGGGTACTGGCGCATTGGGTGCCGTGGCCTTTCTCCTGGTATTTATCGCTCACATCGCCATTTGAGAAAAGCTCTAATCTCTTTGGATCAAAGCCCGGCGCGGCCACATTGATTTTATGCCCAGTCTGATCGAGGCGCTTTAGAGCAGGATGCTCAATATCCACCCCCGAATCGAGGACGGCAATTTTAACGCCTGCTCCCTGGTTCTCTCGCCAAGTCTTGAATACCCAGTCTTGTATTTGCTCGCTCCAGTCAAATTGTATCATAGGGAAGGGGAATTTAAGATGGTTGATCCTGTCGTTTGGGTGTAGTTTATTTCATTTAAACTGCACTAAAACTTAGCAAAACCTGCATTTGTGCTTAGGCAAAGATTGTAAAAAGACCGAGTAAACCCAAAACTAATTGGCGTTCAATTTTTTGGCCAAATATCTTTTTGGAAAAAGCAAAGTTCAGCCAGGGATTTTAAAATCAAGCCGTCGCCTTTCGGGATTTTTGCCACTGCCTCAGCGCCGTGAGGGCGACGGGGATCAGCGTGATGACAATAAGACCCAGGACGATAAAGGAAAGATGCCTTTTGACAAAATCAATCGTGCCCAAAAAGTATCCCGCCATGCTAAAGATGACGACCCAACTGACGCCGCCCCAAATCGTGTAGGAAATAAAACGGGGACGACTCATCTTG
>CAZXQI010000019.1:0-38943 GCA_964643005.1 uncultured Saprospiraceae bacterium
GAACATGGATAAAATCAAAATTCTATGGGCAGATGACGAGATAGATTTGCTCAAGCCCCAATTAATGTTTTTAGAAAAGAAAGGATATGAAGTTACGACCGTCACCAACGGCTACGATGCGCTCGAAGAATGTGAAGCGGGAAAGAATTTTGAGGTCGTCTTTCTCGATGAGAGTATGCCCGGCATGACCGGCTTAGAGACGCTCGCCAAAATCAAGGAAAGCTATCCTCTTCTGCCTGTCGTGATGATTACAAAAAATGAGGCAGAATACATCATGGAAGAAGCCATCGGCGCTCAAATTTCCGACTACCTGATTAAGCCGGTCAATCCTAACCAAATACTACTCACCCTAAAGAAAATCATCGACAATAAACGCTTAGTAAGGGAAAAGACGACATCGGACTACCAGCAAGAGTTTCGCTCCCTGTCCATGCAAATCAATAGCGGACCGACCTATGAAGAATGGGTAGAAATTTATCGCAAACTCATCACCTGGGAAATTAAAATTGACCAGTCGGAATCTGTCGCTATGCGGGACATCTTAGCTACTCAAAAGAGCGAAGCCAATTCCGAATTCTCCCGCTTTGTGGTGCGCAATTATGAAAATTGGATTGGCGACAAGATAGAGGCGCCGGTGATGTCCCATAATCTGGTGCGCCGAAAGGTCTTCCCACACCTTACGGAAGAGCGCCCCACGATTATGCTCCTGCTCGATAACCTCCGATACGACCAGTGGAAAGTCATCAAACCCGTCCTTTCAGAAATTTTTAGAGTAGAAGACGAAGATTATTTTTTCAGCATTTTACCTACGGCTACCCAGTATAGCCGCAATGCCATTTTTGCAGGTATGCTGCCCAATGATATTGAAAGGGTCTTCCCCGACCTTTGGAAAAATGACGTTGACGAGGGTGGAAAAAATTTATACGAACACGATTTCCTCAAGGAACAGGTGCGGCGCACCATTCGCAAGCCGGTCAAAGTAGATTATATTAAAGTGACCAACGTCGCCAATGCGAAAGAACTTCAAGACAATATTTTCAACTACCTGAACAACGACCTGATGGTCATCGTCTATAATTTTATAGACATGCTTTCGCACGCCCGAACGGAAATGGAAGTGCTGAAAGAACTGGCAGGCGATGAAAAGGCATACCGCTCGCTCACTCGTTCCTGGTTTGTCAATTCTCCGCTTTGGGCCGCCCTACAGCGAGCCTCCGAACGAGATGTGCAACTAATCGTAACGACCGACCACGGAACAATTCGCGTCAACACTCCTTCCCGCGTTGTCGGCGACCGCGAAACCACGACAAACCTCCGCTACAAGGTGGGGCGCAATCTGCAATACGATAAGAAAGACGTCCTCGATTTCCGCGACCCGAAGCAGGCTGGATTACCCCGGCCTAATGTCAGTTCGACTTTCATCTTTGCGAAAGAAGATATCTTCTTCCTGTACCCGAATAACTATAACTACTACAACAATTACTACAAAAACACCTTTCAGCACGGCGGAATTTCACTGGAAGAGATGATTTGCCCGGTGGTTAGGTTGAAGTCAAAATAGGAATTTAGAAGAATCTCAATGATAGCTCTGTTAGCGTCCAGTGTGTTAACAGAGCTATCTCCTCCAATCAGAAATTACCTTAAAAATTGATGTGAATCAGTTTTGTAATAAGCAGGCGCCAACTCGTTTTCCTTTCACCAGTCCAGCGTTATTCGGCTGTTTTCTTTTACCTCCACCTCCCATTTACCGGTAGCGCTGACTAGTTTTGCCGTCCCGCCTTTTTTAGAAAAAATACTGACCGTTTCTACCTGCCAGTTTTTCCAGTTGATATCTATGACGATACCGCCTCGGGCACAAAGCCCTTTTACTGAGCCATTGCGCCAAGCTTCGGGCAGGGCGGGTAGCAGGTGGATTGTCTTTCCGTCTGACTGGATGAGCATTTCAGCGACAGCGGCAGCTCCTCCAAAATTGCCGTCAATCTGGAAAGGCGGATGCGCATCGAGGAGATTGGGGTACGTGCCTCCGCCGCGCCGAATCTCCGTCTTCTTGTTGTCGGGCGGGACGTAACGCAACAATTCGCGGTACATTTTATAGGCTCGGTTGCCATCCTGCAACCTCGCCCAGAGATTGATGCGCCAGCCTTTCGACCAGCCGGTTGTTTCATCGCCTTTGATATCGAGGCTGCGGCGACAGGCGTCGGCAAGCGCGGGCGTTCCTTCCGGTGTAATGTGGCGCCCTGGATATAGCCCAAACAAGTGCGTCTGATGGCGATGTTGAGGTTCGGCATCGGTCCAGTCGTGATACCATTCCTGGAGATTGCCGGCTCTGCCAATCCGATAAGGGTGAAGCCGGTTCAGCGCAGTTTCTAATTGTCTGCGAAAGTCTTCATCTGTACCAAGGATTTTTGATGCCTCAATCGTCTGCCCAAAGAGTTCGCGAATAATTGCCAGGTCGGCGGTAGCGCCATAGAGCGTAGCTCCGCGATACCCATCGGGCGTCAGATAGACGTTTTCCGGCGAAGTGGAAGGCGAGGTGATGAGCCGTCCGTTTTTATCTTCTATTAACCAGTTGAGGCAGAAAGCGGCGGCGCCTCGCAATAGCGGATAGCCTTCATCTTTTAAAAAAGCCGTATCCTGGGTAAAGGCAAAATGCTCCCAAAGATGAGTCGCCAACCAGGCGCCGCCCATGTTCCAGTTAGCCCAGGCAGGGTCGCCTTTGCCAAAGTCGCCGACGGGATTGCTCATCGCCCAGATATCGGAATTATGGCAGGCCGCCCAGCCATCCTGAATTCCGTAAAAGTTGCGGGCGGTTACTTCCCCTGTTTTCGACAGATTTTTAATAAATGATAAAAGTGGCCGATGCATTTCCGACAAGTTGGTCGTTTCGGCCAGCCAGTAATTTTCTTCTGCATTGATATTAATGGTGTAGTTGCTGCTCCAGGGTGGGCGCAGATAGGGATTCCAAAGACCCTGTAGATTGGCGGGCGCCCCCGGCGTCCTGCTGCTACTGATGAGTAGATAGCGCCCATATTGAAAATAGAGAACTTCGAGGTTGAGGTCTTCTTCGCCCTTTGAATAGCGTAGCAATCGTTCATCTGTGGGTAGCTTAGGCGCCGATGTACTGCCGAGATCCAATGAGACTCGCTCAAAAAAAGACATGTAGTCTTTATGGTGAGCGGCGAGCAGGGAGTTGAAAGTTTTGCCGCCGGCTTTTCTTAGCAAGCTGTCGGCTATAGCGTTGGCGTCGAGTCCTTCCGTAGCCGGATTTTTGTCAAAGCCGTTGAAACTGGTAGCGATGCTGACGAGGATGAGCGCTTCGGTTCCTTTGCTCAAGCCAATGCTATTGGAGTCGGCGACAATGGTACCGCCCATATTTTTTATACTAAAAAAAGTGGCAAAACGGGTTCCTCTGTTTTCGTCGAACCGCACGGCCTCTGGCATTTTACCTCGATAAGATGGCTCGGCATGCCAGGGAGCATAGCCCTTTACCTCCATTTTGTTTTTGAAAAAATGGCGCGTGAATTTCATCTGACTGTCGAAACTCAAATCAAAAGTCAACGCCCCCTTTTGACTACTTGTCAGTCGAATGACCATGATTGAGTCTGGATAGGAGATGAAGTATTCGCGCTGAAATCTTACTCCATTCACTTCGTAGCGGGTCATAGCCACTGCTTGCCCGATGTCAAGTTGGCGATAGTAATTTCTCAGCTCCCCCATTTCATGGGCAAAATGCAGATACATCGCACCTAAGGGAGCATAGCTTTGAGAGTAGCTGCCTTGCACATAATGTTGAAGTGAATCGGCCAGCCGGTAGTCCTCATTTTCCAGCGCCTCCCTTATGGCGGGAATAAAAATGTGCGCCTGTGGATTCATGTTGGGATTTATCGGTTCTCCCGACCACAGGGCGATGTCGTTGAGGAATATGGAATCCACGGAAACGCCTCCAAAAACGGAAGCGCCTATTCTGCCATTGCCGAGCACGAGCGTTTCTTCGAAAAATTCCGCAGCCTGGTTGTACCAAAGGATGTGCTTAGATTGTGTGTGTGCAGTTGAGAAAAAGAGAAACTGGGCGAAGAGGAGTGCAGAGAGTCTCATCGGCAATTTTTGGAGTGAAGGTAACCAAGTTTCTATGGGTGCGAAATACTGGAATCAGTCTCAGGTTTCTTTGTAGCCAGCCAGAAAATAAAGAGGAGAGTAATCGTAGCCGGCAACAATAGCACTAACATTCCTACAGAAAATTTCTTTTTTCCAGTAACAGGATCGTAAGAAAAGCAGGAAAAGAGCATGTTCTCATTGGGAAGCGGATAGGATAAAACAAATTCGTTGTTGATTTCCTTTACCACGTTCGATAGAGCGGCGGCATCGCGCAAGCCTGCCAGCTTTCTGGTGATGTACCCGTTTTCATTTATCCCGACTAAGAGGGCTTCGTGGTCAAACTGCATTCTTGCGCTATCCCAAACCGGTTCGAAGCCAACCGATTCATTCATTTCCTGAATCTGGTCGGTTGTGGCAAAAATCCACTGATTGTCATCCTCTAAACCAAACCGCTGCGCAAATCGCTCCAAATCTGCCAGGTCATCGGCTGGATCAAAACTGAGGACGAGTACTTTAAACTTATTTCTGGAATCGAGAATGCGAACGTTTTCGGAGAGGCGCAGTAGGAATGGGTTGCATACTCCAACACAACGGGTGAAGATGTATGCGATAACGACGGGAGAACGGCTGTAAATTTCTGATAATTTGTACCGCCCTTCTCCTGTCGTTATTTCTACGTCCGCAATTTTAGTGTATAGCTTACTTTCTTCAGAGAAGCTATTGTCCCCTAACTGTGCATGCGTTAGGGAAAAACTGAATAAAACTAATATGAAGGAGAAAATACCTTTGCGCATTTCTTTATAATATCAACCATCATTAGCAAAATTACTAAGAGGTACAAGGTGGCAAACCAAGCGGCCATTGACGACAGTAGCGCCGCTGATGTGAATTCCTCTGGATAGACGTTGAACCGCCGCGGAACGGAATGCGCTCCAGCAAGGTAAAACATCATCACAAACCCAAACCCGCCGAGCGCCAATAAAGTTGTTTTAAGCCCAAAGGATTTGACGATATGATGACTGTTGGTAAACTCGTTGGCGACCCAATAGAAGAATGCCAAACTGAACAATACGTTCCCCATCAGATTGTAAGTGTGGAAGTGTGCGGGAACCCAAAGCGTATTGTGCAAGATGATGTTGTTTGAAATCGTAGCGTCTATGACGGCGCCCAGACCTCCTATCACCCAGCCCGTCACACCGATGAAGAACAGTATATTGGACATAGACCATCGCACCTTCTGTCTGTAAACCAGCATGACTACACTAAAAACAGTGACGGCTACGGCGGGGAGGCTGGCAAAATAAGATGCAAACTGTCCGATTAGCTGGAACCCTTCCGGTTGTACAAAGTCCATGTACATGTGGTGGAAAAAGGCGGTTAATACAAACACCATCGTGCAATTCCAACCCAGTGCGATGTACCAAGTCATCTTAAATTTAGGACGACCGCTTATTTCGGGCATTATCTCATACAGCGTGGCAAGGCCGAGATACAAGGCCTCGTTAGCTAAGGTATGCCCGAAGAAGAAGGTCAGGTTCTTCATCAGAAGCGCATCGTTGGTGAATGTTCCATTCGAAAAATATTCGGCAAAGAACAAAACGAGCAGCACTACCGCAGTCAGGAGACAAAGCACAATACCAATTAGCGTAACCATGCTGATCAGAATGAATGGCGGCGTTTCGACGTTTCCTGGATTCTTCGACAAGTGCTGCCAGGCGAAGGTTTGGCGCAGGGTGTATTTCTTCAATATCTGTAGCATCATGCCTACAGACCAAACCAGCCAGCCAACTCCTAACACGGCTAAGCTTGCCAAAAACAAGGGAGTTGCCCATTCTTTCCAGGCAGGGTGAAAAGGAAGAGGGTACAAAAATGTCCAGGCAGCATGAAAATTACCCATGAAGGCAGCGACCCAGAGCATTACCACCCCTATCACTGTAAGTACGAATGCAAAAACATTGATAGGTACGGAGACCTTGACATAGCGCGAAAGCAGATACTGCACAGCGACCATCCCGGCGACAGTCCAGATTCCAATCATGGTAACGCCGTGTACCGTCAACAGAGAATAGAAAGTATTGGGAGCCACATCAATGTCATGACCTTGCGTGAGACGCATAGTTATCCCAAACACAATGGATAAAACGAACAATACTAATATTGTAATAATCCAAATGGATGTAATCCTTTTTAAAGATAGAGTTGCCATTAATTTTTCGTTTATCATTTAACAATGAAGTTTCCTCTCATCCCAGCGTGAGCCATTCCGCAATATTCGAGGCATAAAATATTGTAGTGACCCGGCTCGGTAAATTTCCAGCGCAGACGATTTACATACCCTGGCATGGCTTGCGTCTGTGTCACAAGCTCAGCCTTGTCGTTGTAAATCCCGAAACCATGATTTACGTCAAAACTGGTCACACGAAACTCAACCAATTCATTCAGCGGGAGAACCACAGAATCCAAAGCTACTGGCCTTTCCCTGTTGATCTCCTGATCTGACATGGTGTAACTATACTGCCTTGCTGCAACATAAATTACTGTCGAAGGGGTACCGTCCGCGAATAGGTAGTAAGGTGATTTAGGTATCGTGACCGACAACATGATGAGCGATATCACAAACAGCGAAAGAAAAAAGTAAAACCTCTTTCTAGTTGGATTTTCTACGCCATCTGTAGCGGCGTTAGGCTGTAAGGTTGACCTGTATATATAATAAGATACAAGACCTATCGCTATAGATGGAATGATGAATATCAAAAAGATAATTTCATGCTTAGCCATTTCAAACTTGTTTTGATTTTAAATTTTGGCCTGTTTCAATTCTGCCCGGAGAGCTAGCTAAAAAGAGTGACGGGCGGCGGCAAAGCTAATCTTTTATTTTTTGTTTTAACTTTTATCGCCAGATTTTTCAAAGGCTTTTTCATTCAAAAAGGCGACTTCTGTTCCGTCATGCTTTGTTCAGTTTCAACGCAGAACCAGAGCTTTAGAAAAAAAAATTCCGACTGACCTTAGTCTGATCTTACCCGGTAGAAGAAACTTCTCCTTTAAAGTGCAAACCAGATTGGCGCGTCAGTCGGAAAGCGATCGTAGCGTGCTTTTTAAACTTTAAGTACTCAGCTCGGTACTTCTTCCAAAAATCAGTTCAGTGATTTCTCTAACTCCAATGCTTTTGGAAAAAGGATGTTGTTTTCTAAATGAATGTGCAGTTGCAGGTCGTCTTCGAGTTCATTCAGCAGGCGATAGAGCAGGGTATAGCTTGCGCAGGCGTCTTCCGGCAATTCGAACCCGCCTGTGTGCTTGCGCAATTGAGCTAGATTCTCTCCAACTGATTCATGCTCTTTTTCCATGACCTTAATTGGATCCTCTACGCTTCCAAAAGCGCTGTTTTGCAAAACTTCTTCGCTGCTCTTCGCCGAAACTAATTGCTTGATATAAGGAAACACCACCTGCTCTTCCTGCTCCAAGTGCTCTGTCAGTTCGGAATTGAGTTCCTCCACCAACTTTTGCACTTCAACAAGTTCAGGATGCCTTTTTCCATGTACTTGCTTAACTTTTTCAGCATAGGCTCTGATGTCGGGAAAATTTTTTCTCAGGTATGCGTGGTGAGTGTTGACGATGAAGTCGGCGAGAAAGTCGGCATTCCAGTCGTTGTAGGGCAAAGGGCGAGAAGTCGGCTCGCCGTCTGCCTGGCGGAGTTCCTGTTCTATCTTCGCCACGTCTAAGCCTTTTTCTTCGCAGGCTTCTCTTACGGTTTTCTTTCCGCCACAGCAAAAGTCCAACCCGTACTTTTTAAAAATCTGCGCTTTGCGCAAATCCTGGGTGGCAAGTTCGCCGAGCGTCTCTTCTCCCTCGCCGGTAATGCGTTTGGTGATTTTAATTTTCCACCATTCGGGACCTTCTTCTAAGTAATCCCAAGTGAAGATGTCGCCGCGTTCGCCTTGTAATTGATAGTACAATGGTTTCGGGTCGTGGTCATTGTGAATCGTGAGACTTTCGCCTTCTTTCAACTGATCAAAGCGGGCAAAAATGGTGGGGTGTTTCACGCGGGGTTCCAATAGCGTAACATTGAGGATGTTGCCGCCTGCTTCGGCCTGCTCCGCAGGCTTTTCTTCTTCTGCCGGTTTTTCTTCTTCTACTTTTTCTTGTTCAGCGGCTTTTTCCTGCTCTGTTTTGCGCTTGCTGATTCTGATTCTCCACCAATCTGGTCCTTGTTCGAGATATTCCCAGGTAAAGATGTTTCCGCGCTGCCCCAACAATTGGTAGTACAGCGGCTTCGGATCGTGGTCGTTGAGGATGGTGAGACTCTCGCCGCCTTTCAATTCATCAAAGCGGGCGAAGATGGTCGAGTGCTTCACCTGTGGTTCTAACAGCGTCACATTGAGCGTATTGCCGGAAACTTCGGGCTCAGGCGCTTTCTTTTTGGCGGCATGTGGCTTGCTGATTTTAATTTTCCACCATTCAGGACCCTGTTCGAGGTATTCCCAGGAAAAGCTTTCTCCGTGTTGCTCCTTTAATTGGTAGTACAGGGGACTTGGGTCGTGGTCGTTTTTGATAATAAACGACTCGCCGGCTTTCAGTCCATCAAAGCGGGAAAGGATGGTAGAGTGCTTTATCTGATGGGGTAGCGCCGTGACATTTAGAACATTGTCGTCTTCCTTAGCAGCGCTTCCTCCTGACTCAGGTTTGCTGATTTTTATTCTCCACCAGGTAGGCCCTTCTTCGAGGTATTCCCAACCAAAAGTATCGCCGTGCATTTTTTGCAATTGGTAGTACAGTGGCTTCGGATCGTGGTCGTTTTCGATAATCAGCGTATCGCCGGCCTTCAGCTCATCAAATCGGGAAAAGATAGTTGCGTGCTTTATGTGAGGGGGGAGTTGGGTGACATCCAACACGTTATCCCCTTCTGCTGCATCTCCACCTGCATCTGGCCTTGTGATTTTTATTCTCCACCACACAGGACCGTCTTCCAAATATTCCCAAGTGAAAGTATCGCCGTGCATGTTCTGCAACTGGTAGTACAGCGGCTTCGGGTCGTGGTCGTTTTTAATAATCAGCGTGTCGCCGGAACCGAGCGCTTCAAATCGGGAAAAGATCGTCGAGTGCTTTATTTGTGGAGGCAATAAGGTTACATTGAGTACGTCGTCGTCTTCTTGCTCTTCGGCATTTTCTCCTGTTTTGCGCTTACTAATCTTTATCTTCCACCAGTCTGGCCCCTGTTCCAGGTAGTCCCAGGTGAAAATATCCCCACGATTGTTCAGCAGCTGATAATACAAAGGCCGCGGATCATGGTCGTTATGAATGGTAAGACTTTCGCCTTCTTTTAAATCATCAAATCGGGCGAAGATGGTCGAATGTTTAAACCTTGGCTCCAGCAAGGTCACGTCGAGGATGTTGTCTGTTGTTGTGTCCATCTCTGATATTTTAAATAGGATTTGATTTCAAAGACACGAAGGTAAGAGAAGTTTTTAATAAAAGTAGTTGAGTACTTTTATTTTAATAACTAAGATTTTGTATCAAAAAGATGAGAAGCAGAAGATGGTGAAACTGGGAGATAGAGGGAATTTTTGACACAGCTTTTTAAACAGCCCGCCTACCATTTCTTTTTTTTTAAGAAAAAGCCTCAAAAAACTATAAGGCCATTGCCATAACAAAGGATCTACTTCAAAACGGAAAGAGTTGGGCTTGTCTGCCGAAAAGCTAACAGAGAGAAAAGGCTCTTAATCCCCCGGCTGCTTTTCTTCTTCAATCTCCACTCGCCTGACGGCGTTGGCTTTGAGTTCGTGGTATTCCTTGCGGTTGCGATAGATGTCAATAGCCATAAACAGGGCATGCAGGAAAGAAGAGGGATTCGCCTCGTCCCTGCCGGCCAGATTAAAGGCAGTTCCGTGGTCGGGAGAAGTGCGAACGCAGGAGAGTCCGGCGGTAAAATTCACTCCGCTATCAAAAGTAAGCGCTTTGAAAGGAATCAGTCCCTGGTCGTGATACATGGCGAGAATACCGTCGAATTTGCTGAACTGTCCGGAGCCAAAGAATCCATCAGGTGGATAAGGGCCAAAAGCCATCATTCCGTTTTTCTTACACTCCACGACTGCGGGACGAATGATTTTTTCTTCCTCCTCGCCGAGCATTCCTTCCTCGCCTGCATGGGGATTTAAGCCGAGCACGGCAATATTGGGTCGCTCGAATCCAAAGTCAATCTTTAGGGTGTCGTTGAAAATCCTGAGCTTGTTGATAATCTCATCTTTGGTAATGGCCGCAGCCACATCTTTCAATGGAATGTGAGCAGTCACTAAACCTATGCGGAGATTATCGCTGGCCATCAGCATCAGGCTATCGTTGGCCTTGAATTCTTTGGTGAGGTATTCGGTGTGTCCAACGTACTGGAACCCGGCCATTTGCATAGATTTCTTGTGAATCGGCGCCGTCACCAGCGCATTAATCAGACCTGCTTTCAGGTCGGCAACGGCGGCTTCGAGGCTCATTTGGGCATACTTTCCACCCTGATCGGTGGGCTTGCCTAAGGTAATGTTGACATTATCCTGCCAGACGTTGACAACGTTGATTTTGTCAAACTGGAGACGTTCGGCATTGCGTTGACTGTAAAAAGTGAGGTCGTCCAGGGCTACAATATTTTTATGATAGGAAACTACCTTAGACGAGCCATAAATGACAGGCACGCAGATATCCAGTATTTTTTTGTGAGAAAGAGCTTTTAAAATGACTTCCAGACCTATGCCATTGATATCGCCAACCGTAATTCCGATAATGGGCTTTTCTTTCTTTTCAACAGATTGGTCTTTGAGGTAGGTATGAGCTGTAACTGTTGTTATTGGTTCCACAGGCAATTGATAATGAAAATAAGCGACGAATGAGAAAGGTAAAACCCCATTCACCCATTCGTCAGTAAGTATTTATATTTTTGGCCGAACTACATTACACTTACAAGCAACTGGCTTTTGGAAAATAATAGCCGGCCTCAACGAGCGCCAAAATTACTGAATTCCACCATGCGAGCCAAAAAATCCTTCGGACAGCATTTTTTGACCAACGAAGACATCGCCAGACGTATCGCCGATGCCCTGACTTTGACCGACAGGCAGCCGAACGTGCTGGAGATTGGACCAGGCAAAGGCATGCTGACAAAATACCTCTTGCAAAAAGAGCTGAATCTCAAAGTCGTAGAAGCGGACGCCGACATGATCTCCTGGTTGGAGGACAACTACCCCGAACTGGATGATCGCATCATCGCAAGAGATTTTTTAAAACTCAGACTCTCCGAAGTGTTTCCCGGCGAGCGCCATACGACCGGCGATGAATTTCTCCTCATCGGCAACTTTCCCTACAACATCTCTTCCCAGATTGTTTTTAAACTGGTGGAAAACCGGTCGCTCATTCCGGAGATGGTCGGCATGTTTCAAAAAGAAATGGCCGTGCGAATCATCGCCTCGCCGGGCAGCAAAGACTATGGCGTCATCAGCGTGCTGACCCAGGCTTTTTACGAAGGAGAATATCTCTTTAGCGTGGGCAACCAAAATTTCAGGCCGGCGCCAAAGGTGCAGTCGGGGGTTATCCGGCTGCGGAGGAAGGAAGGCAGCCTCGGTTGCGATGAAGCCTTGTTCCGAAGAGTCGTCAAACAAGCCTTTAACCAGCGGCGAAAAATGCTGCGCAATACCCTGAAATCCTTTTTCCGCGATACTGATCTTTCGGGAGAAGATTTTTTTATGCAACGTCCGGAGGCGCTGAGCATCGGCGATTTTGTCCAACTGACGCTGCGCATTTCAGCCCTGGAAAAGAAATGACTTTCACTAAAGTCGGATGGAAGTTATACGCCTAAATCAGTTGATTCCTACCCAATGGAAATACCAAACCAAGACATATAGGCAGTGGAACTTTAGAAAAACATCCGGCGCTGCGCCTACATATCCTTACCGAAATAAGTCCAGATTTTACCAGTCACTGATTTGCCGACGACCTGCTCGACTTCTTCCTGTGAAGCGCTCCGCAACTTTTTCACAGAGCCAAAATGCTGTAATAGTTTTACAGCGGTCTTTTCACCCACTCCGGGAATGTCGTTCAGCTCGGTCTTGGTAAAATCTTTTGACCGCTTGTTGCGGTGGAAAGTGATGGCAAAGCGGTGAGCTTCGTCGCGAGCCTGCTGGATAAGCTTCAGGCTTTCCGATTTTTTATTGATGTAAAGTGGAATGGAGTCGCCGGGAAAAAATATCTCCTCTAAGCGCTCTGCAATACTCACTAAGGTGATTTTTTCAAGAATGCCTAAGGCTTTCAGGCTCTTGACGGCTGCGCTGAGTTGCCCTTTTCCTCCGTCAATGATGACGAGTTGAGGAAGGGGAGTACCTTCGTCGAGCAGGCGCCTGTACCGCCTGTGTACAACCTCTTCCATCGTGGCAAAGTCGTTGGGGCCTTGCACCGTTTTTACATTGTAGTGCCGGTAGTCGGCCTTGCAGGGTCTGGCATTTTTGAAAACTACACAGGACGACACGGGATAACTCCCCTGAATATTGGAGTTGTCGAAGCACTCGATATGGAGAGGAACCTCTGACATGTGCAAGTCCCTTTGCAAAGTCCGAAGAATGCGCTCTGCGGGAGTTTGTCTGCCTGTATGTGAAGCCTCCTCCCTCTTTTTTTGCAACAAAAAAAACTGAACATTTTTTTCGGAAAGCTCGAGTAGTTTCTTTTTGTCGCCAATTTTTGGAACAGTTACGGCGACCTCCGTTCCAGCCAGTTCCACATCAAAGGGTACGATGACTTCAGGAGCGATGCTGCTAAATTTTTCCCTCAATTCGGGAATGACATAGGCCAGCAAGTCTTGCTCGTCCTCGTTCAGGTTTTTTACCATTTCCTGGGTATAGGTGTTGATGATGGCGCCGTGGACGACTTTGATATAATTGACGTAGGCAAATTTTTCATCTCCGGCGATGGAGAACACATCCACATCGCGAATGGAAGTGCTGACGACCGTACTCTTGCCCTGGTAATCTTCGAAGGCGCTGAGTTTTTCCTTTAATTCCTGAGCTTTTTCAAATTCCATATTTTCCGAATAGCGAATCATTTGCTCCTGAAAATGCCGCTTTACCGGACCGAAGTTGCCCCGAAGCAGGTTTTTGATTTGCTCGATTTTCTGATTGTAGTGCTCCTCTGTTTCAAATTTTACGCAGGGCGCTTCGCAGTTTTTAATTTGATACTCTAAGCAGGGAACTTTGATGCTGAATTTTCCCCGATCGATATTTTTCTGTGAAAGGTTGAGATTACAGGTTCGCAGAGGAAAAAGCTGTTTGATCAAATCCAGTATGGTCGAAACTCTGATTCTGGAAGTGTAGGGCCCGAAGTAAGTAGAGCCGTCCCGAATGACCCGTCGGGTAAGAAAGACCCTCGGAAAACGCTCGTTTTTAATGCAGATATACGAGTAGCTTTTACCGTCCTTCAACATGACGTTGTAGGGCGGCTGGAATCTCTTAATCAGTGTGTTTTCCAAAAGAAGGGCGTCAGCCTCCGAATCTACCAGAACCAATTCAATTCTCGCCGCATGCTTCACCATCACCCTTGTCTTGTAGGCCATTCCTTTGGTGTTGCTGAAGTAGGAGGAGAGGCGATTTTTCAGGCTTTTGGCTTTGCCGACGTACAGAACCTTGCCTTCGGCGTCAAGGAAGCGGTAAACTCCAGGCTCCTTTGGCCATGTAGGCATGAGTTCTTTATAATCTCTATTTGTCATTGCTCAATTTCAAATTGAATAGCATAGCTACTCCACTTTAATATTTTATCAATAGAAAAGGTTTAATCGCCGCCGGCGGGCAGTCAAATTTATCAAGGCTTTTTATTAAAAAACAGAAGGGCTGTACCGAGGAAAAATTACCGGATAACTAAGAGTTTATGTCTGAGCCTGCCGGCGATTTCAACAATGTATAATCCCGGTGGTAAGTCGCCGACTTCCACCTTCGTCTCAAACCGAAACTTGCCTGAGCGAACAATTTGCCCGATAGAAGAGCGAATATTAAAATCCAGAATTCCCGGCGTCTCAGTTTGAATCCGAACCATACTGCCGGCAGGATTGGGGAAAATTTTAATTTCAAATTCTACCGACGGTTCATTTGTATCAGTTAGGCAGGCCTGAGTGTTGTCGGCGGCAAAAGAGGACGGCGTCGGGATAAAAGATCCCGTGCCATTTGGACATCTGGAAAATGAAATATCTGGCGTCTGAGCGCCAAAGGTTATCTTGTCAACGAGCGTCAGATCCGGCTTTGAAAGTAACAACACCTCCCCGGCAGCGCTTAGCTTGAAAGAAGCGTGCAGACCGTCCTGATTGGTATCGTCGTCCAGCCAGACAATCAGATATGCTCCGGCATTGAGAAAAACGCCATTCGGGAATTTCCACTTATCGGGCTTTGAGGGGTTGTCGCTCAGGTGCCAGCCGGAGAGGTCAACGGTGCTTCCTGAGTTGTTGTAAAATTCTGCCCAGTCTTCGTACTGCCCGTTCTGGTCGGTTACTGTCGTCTGATTGGAGGCCATGAATTCATTGATGACCACATCGCTAAAAGTGTTCAGATGGAAGTATTTGAACTCCGCCCTTTTAGGCAGAAAGGCGCCGGCCTGATCGTTTTCAGCATATATATAATACTGTATGCCGCCTAAAGGTATCGCCAGTTGAACGCCGTAAACGCCATCGCTGGCGGCGCCGTCGCCGTGGTTGCCGTCGTCGAACATGGGGAGGAGTTCAAACATGTCTCTCGTGTCGCTTCGGAAGCCCATCATGACGGTGGTCGCATTGTTCACTGAAACACTGATAGTCGCAGTAGCTCCCGGCTGCGGATTTTCCGGCTGGATATTAATTTCGGAAATGGCCGGCGGCGTCGCCTGAAATTCAGGCAGGTCGAGCAAATAAGCAACCCGGCCATTCATTAGGGGGATTAAACCGTAAGCGTCTTCTCCGTCATAGGAATCCACTACGGTAGCATTCAGGTTTTGTAAAAACTGGTTGTAGGTATAAAAGTGACTGGCGTCGGAAAGCACCTCGCCGCTGATGAGATTTTGCAAAGCCTCCACCCGTTGTTCAAACCAGTCGCCTGCGAAAATTTCCTCTATCATCGTGCGCAGATGAGCCGTGTACATGCGTTTCCAGGTGGGGTTGTCGAAGATAGTTTTTAGAATGGGTTTGGCGTCGTTTCCTGCTCCAAAGAAGGGGTCGAACGTAGTGTAATAGCTCAATGGCGGCTGAGGATTGTCGGTCTGATCTACTGTCGCCCAGGGGAATCGTCCGAAGGACTGATCCATGTCGTCAGGAATGGGAACGAACCGGCCGGTGTTCGATTTTGCGATGTAGTAATTGCGCGTTCCGGCTCCCAGATAGCTGTCTAAATTGGCCAACAAACTGTTCAACGCACTCATCCAGATAAACCGGTCCAGATCGAGTACATCTCGGGCATTGCCGGGGTTGTTTTTCAACTCAAAGGTCATATCCCTCAGCTCCTCCCAGCCCGTATTTGACTGAATAGCATAATGTTCCAGATAGCAGGCAATGCCATTGCCCAAATATTCAAGTGAAGAGCCATGCCCTACTGTACAGCCAAAAGGCGCCGTCTGAGGCGGGTCCTTATAGGAGTAGGAAGGGCTACATTCAAAGCGCGGATTTTTGGATTTAATGCCAAACCGACTCTCCGTAAAATTGGAGTTGATGCTCTCCACATTGTTGTACAAGCCGTGAAAATTCCCGTTGATATAAACGCTGGCATAATTGGCTTGCGGAGCTTCCATGTACTGGCGGGCGATGTCATAGCTCAATACCTGCCGCAGCCAGGAAGGATCTTTGGCGCCGTTGTCGAGTTTCAAAACTCCGAAGTCTTTGTAATCCTGCGCTTTTATATAGTCCAACTTGATGCTCATTGGATTCTTGGCATTGCTTGGGTCGTAGGTATTTCCTCCCCTATAGCGAATACCCACGCTATCGTAGTGCACGCCGTTGATTTCAACCGATGCCAGCAATCGCTCGCCGGCGCCGTCCTCATAAAAGTCTTTGAGAATTTGATCCCAGTCGCTTTCCTGAAAGCTAATCTCGACGAGCGTGATTTGGTTGGGAGCGTAAAGAGCCTGCGCCGATATTTTTGTGAAACAAAAAAGGAATAGAATAGAAGCGGAAGTAATAATTCTCATGGCAAAATGATTTGGCTGTTCGCCACAAAGAAACGAAGACTGCTCTGCTTTTGGGAAAAAAGAAGAAGCGTTTGTAAGCTTCCTTCCCTACTGCTTAAAATAATCCTGCCATCAGTATCCTCCGTTAAAATATTTATAGGAGGCGGCTTTCGAATTTTTACGGCGCTTTTTCTTCCGGGCTTCTTTTTTTGCCTTTCGCAGTTCCTTTTTTGAGAGGGATGGAGTTGGTTGTACAATCCGTGGAGCGTAGCGTCTTCCGTGTCTGGCCTGAACCTCCTGTTGCCGTTGTGGCAGTGGCTCCGGGATATCCTGTACTGATATTTCACCCATGACGAGAGACAATCCGTGGCCACAAAGTACCGACTGCAAAGCGCTGGCTAAGGGAGTCCGGGCCGGCATATCGGAGCGAAAGGGATTCTGCACATAGTCGCCGGTAATATCCCAGATGATGGCGCCCGCCAGATTGTGTTCCAAAATGTATCTCGCCTTTTTCCCAATGGATTGTTCATCATCAAAAGAAACGAAAGTATTGGCTTTTTTGCCCTGAAGATAGGGCGCCTGCGCCAGGCTGTCCCAGCAGTAGGTAAACTGCGAGAGCCGACTGAGGATATTGTAAAATGCCGGAGCGCCGCCGTCTTCCGGGAAAGTGACGGCGTCGGGCTTTCGTTGCGAAGTTACATGCAGGTCAGGCTTCCCATTGGTCTTCAGACTCCGGCCATAAAATGCCAGCCCAATATTGATCTTATCGGAAGGAACTCCGTAGCGATTTTCTAAATGAAAAACCACGCTATTCAGATCGAAGCCATCAATTCCCTTTGCCGGTGGAAAAAGTGGCGAATGGTGATTGGTAACCGAAAAGCCGCTTCCATAAAAATCGTAGGTCATCAGGTTGATGAAGTCTAATAGGGGCGTGACCGCTGACCACTCGATCTCAGCCATGCGGGTAGGCGCCACCCCGAAAGCGGCTGTCAACAGGAATTCCCGACCTGTCTGAGTTTCAAGAGCATGGAGCGAATCCCTGATTTCCCGCAGTAGCAGCGTGAAGTTTTGACGATCGGCGGCAGAACCTCCTGTCTCTTTAAAACCCGGATACTCCCAGTCAATATCAATGCCGTCAATGTCGTAAACCCGTATCATTTCATTGCAACTCCGGGCAAACCGACGTCGCTTTTCCGGACTGGCGGCAATGGAGGAAAAATGATGCGACAAGGTCCAGCCCCCGACCGAGATGAGCACTTTTACCCCCTGGCTATGCGCCTTGCTCACTAAGGAAGTACTGCTGTCGTGCCAGAAAGCTTTCCCTAAATCCTTCGACCTCTGATAGCCGGCTGGAGCGTCAGGGCGAATGCTTCCGAGTAGCAGGATTTTGTCGGCTACCGGATCGAAAGTCGAAATACTGCCATCAGGATTGGGTTGAAAAAAGGCGTAGTTGATAGCAGTGTATTTGCTGTAATCAATCGTTGAAGGATTCACCAATTGCTTTCGGTGATACCATTTCCAGCTTGGGAAATAGGCAATCACTTCCCGACATGGCCTGGAGAATCCGTTCAGACTGGAAAAAAGCGCTAAAAAAATCAGCAATCGCTTCGGTGTCATTCAAAAAGATTTACTGCCAGGAGTTGGCAAGATTCATACTAAATTGGAAATTCTCTTCGAAAAATGTGGGGAAAGTCCTGAAGTAGTAAAATAGAACCGCCTGACTCGACTTTCCAAACCCAATACCTCCACCGCCGAATGAGCCTGGCGGCCCTAAGTATGACAGACTAAGTTTTGAAAAATTATCTCACAACCATTTGATGGTAAAATCTATTACCCACTCTTTGAATTTTGTGTAAGGAGGTTTCAATAATTCCGTCGGCCCCCAGAAATATTGCTTGTAAAAAGAGCGGGCATTTGAGAAAGCTGCAAAGCCAAACCGCCCGTGAGACTTGCCGATACCGCTATTGTTAATGCCGCCAAATGGTAAATCATGGTTGTAAAAATGCAACTGAGCATGATTGATAGCCGTACCTCCGGCGCGGGTTTCTTCTATCAGCCGCCGAATATTCTTTTTGTTTTTACTAAAAATACTCATCGTCAGTGGGCGCTCCCCCTTGTTAATGAAATCAATGGGTTCCTGTAGATTTCGAAAGGTAATGACAGGAAGCACAGGGCCGAAAATTTCCTCCTGCATCACCCTGGCTTCGGGACTGACTTTGGACAGGATGGTAGGCTCGATGTAAAGCTCCCTGTCGTCTAACTGGCCGCCTGCCGCCAATTCGGCGCCTAAACTTAGGGCGTCTTCCAACTGGCTTTTTACCCGCCCGTACTGCCGCATATTCACCATTCGCGCATAGGAGTTGGAAGATTTAATCTCCGTTCCAAAAAACTCACGGATGGATTCCCTGGCCTGGGTTACGAAAGATTCGTACATATTTTCATGCACAAAAACATAGTCTGGTGCGATACAAATCTGGCCGCTGTTGGCCATTTTTCCACGGATGGTGCGCTCGGCAGCCGCCTTAATATCGGCGGTTTCGTCTATGATGGTCGGCGATTTTCCTCCTAATTCCAGCGTAACGGAAGCGAGATTTTTGGCAGCCGCCGCCATGACGATTTTGCCAACCTGCGGAGAGCCGGTAAAAAAGATGTGGTTAAATGGCAGTTCCAACAATGCCTGTGAAGTTTCAATGCCTCCTTCAATCACCGCCACTTCCCGCTCGTCGAATACTTCGCCCGCTATTTTTTGAATCAGAGCGGAAGAATGGGGCGTGTGTTCCGAAGGTTTTAGTAAGACGCAATTCCCCGCCGCAATAGCTGAAATGAGAGGAATAAAGCTCAGGTTAAAAGGAAAGTTCCAGGGGGAGATGATCAGACAAACGCCTTTTGGTTCGTATTGAATCCAGGAGGAAGAGCCAAAAAAAGCCACGGGCGTAGGCGTCTTTTTGGGTCTCATCCAGCGGCGTAGATGCGTCCTTGCGTGTTTGATAGCGCTCGTAATCGGATAGACTTCCACCACATCTACTTCGAGTGCGGGCTTTCTGAAATCGGCGTACATGGCTTCCCTGATCTGCGGACGATATTTCAAAATGGCCTGATGAAGACGATCGAGTTTGGCCATGCGCTCTTTAGCGGTAGTCTTACCTATTTCTAAGTAATGCCCTTGTTGCAATTGAAAAATCCGAAGAATTTCTTCTGTAGAGGTTTCGCGAAGTTGTAGCGTCTCAGTCATTTCGCATTTATTTTTTTTAAAAATAAAAATCCCTGTGAGGAAGGAGAGAGGCCGTGCAAGACTCAAAATAAAGCCGGAACGGCGCTTCGACAAAGGTAAGAAGTTTGAAGCTGAAACGGACGGCAGGCGTTTTATCAGGGCGCTTGGTTCTTGAGAAAAAATTAGCCCTGTTAGCGCCTCAAATGCCAACAGGGCTAAACGGAAGGATAACAAAACAAACTCAGCCTGCCACCTTCCTTTTTAATGGTAAATGTTTCAGCCCAGCAACTGCCGCATGTCCACCTTTTTGCCGATGATTTCCTCCAATTTGGAAATAGAAATCCGCTCCTGACTCATGCTGTCCCGCTCCCGAATCGTGACGGTGTCGTTTTCTAATGTTTCAAAATCAACGGTGAGGCAGTAAGGGGTGCCGATGGCGTCCTGGCGACGGTATAATTTGCCGATGCTGCCCGTATCGTCGTACTGGCAATAGAAAGATTTTTTGAGCTGGTCAAAGATGGCTCTGGCCTTGTTCACAAGGGCGTCTTCGTTGCGCTTCAGTGGCATGACGGCGCATTTGACAGGAGACAGGGCAGGATGAAGTTTCAGCACATCCCGGGTATTGTTTTCGTCATCGCCGACGACTTCTTCAGTGAGGGCGTCTCCCATGAGCGCCAAAAACATGCGGTCGCAGCCGATGGAAGTCTCGACGACGTAGGGCACATAGCTCTCGTTCGTTTCGGGGTCGTGGTACTGGAGTTTCCTGCCGGAAAGTTCCTGGTGATTGCGCAGGTCAAAGTCAGTGCGGGAGTGGATGCCTTCTAATTCGCGGAATCCAAATGGGAACTCGAATTGAATGTCCACCGCCGCATCGGCGTAGTGAGCCAGGTTTTCGTGGTCGAGAAAGCGCAGTTTGGAGGCCGGAGTTCCCAGAGCAAGATGCCATTTCATGCGAGCCTCTTTCCAGTACTCATACCACTGCTGCTGGGCGCCGGGTCTGATAAAAAACTGCATCTCCATTTGTTCAAATTCCCTCATGCGAAAGATGAACTGCCGCGCCACGATTTCATTGCGAAAAGCCTTTCCGATTTGGGCGATGCCGAAGGGAATCTTCTGGCGGGTGGAGTTGCGCACGTTCAGGAAGTTGACGAAAATACCCTGCGCCGTTTCGGGACGCAGATAGAGTTTGCTTTCCTCTCCGGCGATATTTCCCAACTGGGTAGAAAACATGAGGTTGAACATGCGCACTTCTGTCCAGTTGCGGCTGCCGCTTTCGGGACAGGCGATTTCTAACTCTTCAATAAGACTTTTCAGGGCGTCCATGTCGCCGGCGCCGAGGGCGGCGTTCATGCGGCGGTTGGCGTCTGCGGCTTTTTGCAAGTATCCGACTACGCGGGGATTGGTCTCCCGATAGAGCTTTTCATCGAAACTGTCGCCGATGCGTTTTTTGGCTTTTTCAACTTCCTTATCCGCTTTTTCCTGCAACTTCTCGACAGCTCCCTCTATGAGCTGGTCGGCGCGGTAGCGTTTTTTACTGTCCTTGTTATCTATGAGCGGGTCGTTGAAGGCGTCCACGTGGCCGGAGGCTTTCCATGTTTTGGGATGCATGAAAATAGCGGCGTCGATGCCGACGATGTTTTCATGCATTTGCACCATGGCTTTCCACCAGTATTCCTTGATATTCTTTTTTAGTTCTGAACCGTAGGGGCCGTAATCATACACGGCGCTCAGGCCGTCGTATATCTCCGTGGATGGATAGATGAAACCGTATTCTTTACAGTGTGCAATGAGTTTTTTGAAATGTTCAGCCGATTGAGCCATGGCGTAATTTTGGAATTTTCGATCTATGAATATTTTAAAATACGAATAACTCACGGAAGGGTTTTCCTGTGAGGGGCGCAAAGGTAAGCAGGCTTGGAGAAAAAAGCCTGGGGCTTTAATCGCCGGCATAAATTTCCTCTATGGCGGCGGCGTATTTGGTCTGAATTACCCGACGCCTTAGCTTCAGGGTCGGGGTCAGTTCTCCCGCCGAACCGTCGGGTTTCACGGATTCCCAGGCGTCGTCGAGTAGGCGGAACTTTTTGATTTGCTCGATGTGGTTGAAATTCGGATTGAATTTATCCACGATGCGCTGGTAACGCTCCTGGACTTTGGGCAGTCGGATAACTTCTTCCAGCGAGGTGAAGGGTATCTCGTGCCGTTCGCACCAGTCTTTCAGCGCTTCCTTTGCCGGCACGATGAGGGCGGAGACAAATTTGCGCTGCTCGCCGACGACCATGATTTGTTCTATTAAAAAATCTTCTCTGAATTTGCTTTCTATAGGCGCCGGCGCCACATATTTACCGCCCGAGGTTTTGAGCAGCTCCTTTTTTCTGTCTGTGATTTTTAAAAACTGCCTGCCCCTGGGGCCGGGTATGAATTTGCCGATGTCGCCGGTAAAGAGCCAGCGCACTCCGTCTATCTCCCGAATCATGGCAGCGGTAGCTTCCGGTTTTTTGTAATAGCCCAGCATGATGTTGGGGCCGGTAAAAATGACTTCTCCCTCTCCTTCGGCGTAGTTGCCGTCGCTCGGATCGATTCTGATCTCCACGCCTTCTATGGCATAACCGACTGTGCCGGACATATTCTCATCTTTTTCAAAGCGATTGACCGTGAGGCCTGGGGAGGCTTCCGTGAGGCCGTAAGCTTCGCGGATGGGGACGCCTGCCGCATTAAATACCTGAATAATCTTTTCAGGACAGGCGGATGCTGCCGTAATGATTCCTTTCAGATTGCCGCCGAGAGCCTGCCGCCATTTTGCAAAAATCAGACGGTCGGCGATCTTCCATTTCAGCGCTTCTAATCTGCGATATTGTTTGCCTTCCTCATAGCTGTTGGCTAATTGGAGCGCCCAGAAAAACAGCCCCCTCGCCGGACCTTTCAGCGCCAGACCTTTGTTGATGATTTTTTCATACACTTTCTCCAACAGGCGGGGAACGGTGGTGAAAAAATGCGGTCGAATACTTTGCAGGTCGCCGCTCTCTCCGCCCAGATTGTCGGTTCCCGTTTGCACTACGCTGACGCCGAGGTATATATAAAAATAGGTGGCCACCCGCTCGAATACGTGACATAGCGGAAGAAAACTCAGCGCTCGATCGCCATGTGCCACAGGAGCGAGTTGAGCCAATGCCATGAAGTTGCTGATGATATTGTTGTGCGACAGCATGACGCCTTTTGGCTCGCCCGTCGTACCGGAGGTGTAAATGATGGTGGCAAGATCGCCGGGCTGGATGTTTTTTTTGATTTCCTCCACCCGTTCCAGGCTGCCTTCTGCCCAACAGGTTTTCCAAAATGGCTCGTCGGATAGTTCATCAAAGGAAAATAAACCCAGTAGAGAGGGGATGTCTTTTTGAGCCTGTTGGAGTTTTTCCTGCAATCCATCTCCGCCGAAAAAGCAGTATTTCACCTCTGCCTCATTGAAAATGTACTCGTATTCCCGTTGGCTGATGGTCGGGTAAACCGGCACATTGATAGCGCCTACCTGCATTAATCCCAAATCCATGACCACCCATTCTGGTCGGTTATGGGTGGAAATGAGGGCAATTTTATCCCCGGGTTTTACGCCTAATTTGGAGACTAACCCTAAGCTGACTTTGTTGGCCATGTCAATCATTTCAGCCGTACTGAAATAAACCCACCGACCCTGATGTCTGTAGCCAAAAGATTTGGAAAGAGGACGCTGCTCCTGCTGGTAGTAAATGAAGTCAAAAAGCCTTTTTATCTGCATGACCCTGGTATTCCGTTTGATAATGTTTTGAGTTGAATCTCTAAAAATTTTGCTTTAAAATTCAGGAACTTCGGGAACCTCAGTTGCCTAATACCCGAAATTCTATCCGACGGTTGACGGCGTGCTCTGCTTCTGTACAGTAAACGCCGTCGGCGCAATGGTTTTTCAGGCGGGTTTCGCCGTAGCCCTTAGCCACTAAGCGACTGCGCTGAATCCCCCGGCTGACGAGATAATCCACCACTGCATCGGCCCGCGTCTGGGACAGCTTCAGGTTGCCGGCGGCGTCGCCTCGGGAGTCGGTATGAGCGTCCACCTCTACGCGGATATTCGGCCTGTTTTGCAGTAGTTGGAGCAGGCTGTTGTCAATGGTATTTCGAGCCTCGGGCGAGAGTTGCGAACTATTCAGCGCAAACAGAATGGGGATGCTGTTAAATTCCGTGAGCGCACAATCAATTTCTTCCCAAATGATTTCCCCGCCCTTACTCTTTAAAATCTGCACGATTTCGGATCGGTACTCGGCGGGAACCTCAACTTCCCGCACCGTCTCATCCCTGACGAGTTCCTGTCGGGTGATGGTACTGTATTCGGCGGGCACTTCTACGGTTTTGGCGTAGGCGTCTTTGACCAATTCCTGCACGGAGATAGTTTGGAATTTTCCGATTCCCGGCTTTTCGACGTATGAGGATTCCCGTTCAATTTTCGTTTTTTTGAAAGTATTAAAAACGGCGGGATGCTCGACATAGCGCAACACCATGCAGTCTCGCGGATCTTCGGAGAGGCAGCCCTCCGGCGAGGTTTGGTACTCCCAGCTTCCGGTAGCGGGGCGCGCCTGAATAGAATCTAACTCTTCGACAAACTGTGGCAGGGTGGGGATCATCTCCGTGGCAGCCGGTTTTATTTCGATCTGTTTAGTCACAGTCCTGAACTCTGCCTGCACGATAGTAAGTTGCTGAAACGCCGGACGCACCACGATCCGATCCTCCACCGTACGGTATTCGGCAGGCACCTTTTCAAAAATCTTATAGGCGGGTCGCACTAAAATTCTCTCTTCCCGGGCTTCGTAAACTTCAGGAGTAATATTGCGGACATAGCATTTTCCGGGCTCGGGATGGGCGGGCAGTGTCTCTATCTGAGCCTGTGCGGCGGCGACCCAGAGACAAAGCGCACTATAGAATAAGACTCGTTTTTTCATGTGAATAGAATTTTGAGTCTTAAAGTTAGAAAAAGAGCGCTTTGAAAGAAAGTTTTAGAGTTTTCTGGCAATTAAAATGCCGTCTCGATGGGGGAGCATGAGGGTTTCCACCCGCTTATCTGCATGCACTTTTTGATTGAATGCCTGAATGGCCAGCGTGTCGGCGTCGCCTGCTTTGGACAATACTTTTCCGCTCCAAAGTACATTGTCGGCGAGGATGAGACCGCCAGGATTTACCTTATCAAAAACGAGGTCGTAATAAGCGGGATACTCCGTTTTTGCAGCGTCAATAAAGACAAAGTCAAAGTTCATTTTTAGCGTTGGAATAATCTCGCGGGCGTCGCCTAAATACGCCTGAATCTTATGCTGCAAACCCGCCTTTTCAAAATACTTCTGGTTGATATGCCTCAACTCCGGATTGACGTCAATAGTGTGCAGGATGCCATTTTCCGGCAGCCGGCTGGCGATGCAAATAGAGGAATACCCGGTAAAAGTGCCGATTTCCAATGCGGCGGCAGGCCGTACCAGCGCACTGAGCAGGGAGAGAAACTGCCCCTGCAATTTTCCGGAAATCATTTGCGGAGACATGGTTTTGAGATAGGTCTCCCGTTCGAGTTCATCTAAAATCGGTACGGGAAGCGAGGTGAATTTCTCGCAGTAGGCTGATAGTTTTTCTAAATCATTCATAGCGAAATAGTTGAGATTCGGTGGAAATTCTCATTGAGGAAATTCAGTAGCAGTTCTCTTAGGAAAATTCTTTTTCGGAGTGACTTTCCCGAAAGGGGAATTCAAAGAATTACTGTTGAATCATCTTACTCGTACAATTTCCCTTCTGCGGCCTTTTTCTTTAGTAGGTCGGAGTTGCCGCCCAGTTCAAGAGCTTTTTGCCAGTGCTGAATAGCTTCATTTACATTGCCGAGTTGGAACTGCACGTCGCCGAGATGCTCTAAAATGGAAGTGTTGGTATCTCCGCCATTTTGCATGGCTCGTTCGAGCAGGGCTTTGGCATTTTTGTAGTCTTTCATTTTGTATAAGACATAAGCCATGACGTCTTCGTGAGCGGGAATGTCTGGAGCTTTTTCGAGCAGATGGGCGGCTAATTGTTTGGCCTTTTCCAATTGCTCTCCCCGGGCGGCTAAGCAGAAAGCATAATTCTTTAACACCGCAGGCTGGTCAGGGTTTATTTTGAGCGCCTCCTCGAAGGCGTTGTCGGACTGGCTGTATTTCTTCAAATGAAAATATGCGACGCCGGTTTCATTTAACACGTCGTAGCGCAGGCGGGGATTTTTTGAAGATATGATGAGAGCCTGCTGAAGAGACTCTAAGGCGTCTGAATAGCGCCCCTTTCCATTATAGGCATGCCCGTTGAGGTAGTGGGCAATGGCCTGATTGGGGAAGATGTCCAAAGCGGCTTCGGAGTATTTAATGAGATTATCGAAGTCGTTTTTTTCTGTATAAATATAGAGTAGCTGCTCCCAAACCGGCCAGACGTTGTCCTCGAGTTCGAGGCATTTTTTGTACTTGTCGAGCGCCTCGTCCATCCGCCCCAAATAATAGAGTTCATCGCCGAGCGCCGAATAGACTTTGGCCGAGTTGGGGTGGACAGATTCGAGCAGGGAAGTCAGCGCCAGCAGAGAATTGCCGAGACTTCTGTCGCCGGTATCGGCTAATTTTTCAATGTAGGGCAGCAACTGTTTCATTTTGGTATCGAGGTCGGTGGAGGGGTTTTCAAAAACCGGCTTTAGCGAATTTAGGAAGCGGATGTCGTCGCCTCCTTTGGCGTCTTCCGCCAGGGCTATTTTTGCCTGAGCGTCGGAGGGATCCATTTTTAGAATATCCTTGTAAACCTGTGCGGCCTTTTCTTTCTCTCCCGTTTGCTCGTAATAAGTGGCGAGCAGGTGACGATAACCCGTGTTGTTGGGAAATTTGCTAATCAGAACTTCTAACTCTTTGCCGGCTTTTTTGTAATTGCCCATACCTAAATAGAGGGTATGCTTATGGCGCGACACCTCTTCATTGACGCCGGTCAGCTTTTCGAGCTGGTCGTATGCTTTGATGGCGCTTTCCGGCCTGCCCGCCCGTACTAAATAATAGGCCCATTTAAAATAGTATTCCTGATTGTATGGTTCCAGATTTACCAACTGTTCGTAGAGACCGGCGGCATCGAGGTCTTTGTTGGTTTTTTGATAAAGATCGGCCAGATAGATTTTAAACCAAATATTGGAAGGCGCCCATTCGACTGCATTTTTAGCCTTAGCCACCGCCTCGTCTAAGTTTTTTGTGTTTTCAAAGACCCTGGCAAGTTCATAAGCGGCAGCGCTGTTTTTGCTGTCTTTTCCAAGAACTTCCTGGAACTTAGCGATAGCTTTGTCCCAGTTGCCGAGCGTTTTCTCCCGGAGTCCGTCAATAAAAGTCTCCTGATTTTGTACGTCTTCCTGGGAGACATTTTCGGTGAGATTGTCTTTTGCATTCTTCTGAGCCGGAAGAGACGCAGAGATGAGGAGAGCAAGGGGTAAAAGGAGTTTTTTTAGCATACCTTAATTTTGGATTACATGGGACGAAGAGTTAGCCTTTTTCAATTTTCGCCCTTCATCATTCTTTAAAATTGGAGAAATCGCCGATGCTGAAACCCGATATTCTCCCTGTGTAATTGACGTTATTGCCGATCATGGATTCGGCGAATAGTGCGTTGTTTATGTTGGTATTGCCCTGAATAACGCTGTTTTTTACGATAGAGTTTTTGATAACGGATTTCTGGCCGACGGAAACGTGAGGGCCTACGACGGAGTTGATAATTTTAACTCCCTCGCCGATGAAACAGGGCGGTACGATGACTGAATTTTCTAGTATGGCCGTTGGAGAAACTAATTTTTCCGTTTCATCTTTAATATCCAGCATTCGCTGGTTTGTGCCGATGATGTTTTCCTTGCTGCCACAGTCCAGCCATTCTTCAATATTAGCGGCTCTGAAACGATAGCCGCCTAACTTCATGTTTTCGAGGACTGACGTAAGTTGAAACTCGCCTTTATCTTTAATATCTTGATCGATGAGAAATTGTATCTGGTCGCGGAGCAACTCCCCTTCCCGAATGTAATACAGGCCGACGATGGCCAGATCGGATACGAAAACCGGCGATTTTTCAACGAAGTCGGTGATTACCTGATCGTCGTTGATTTTCACCACGCCGAAGGAGGCGGGATTTTCCACTTTTTTGACCCAGATGATTCCCTGATCATTGGTGTCAAAGTGGAAATCAGCTTTAAACAGGGTGTCTGAAAATGCGATAAAGACATTGCCATTGAGACTTTCTTTGGCGCAGAGGATGGCATGCGCCACTCCCAATGGCGCCGTCTGGTAGTAAATTTTCCCCTCAGCTCCGAAGTTGTTGGCGATGCTGATCAGTTCCTTTTCGACTTCTTTTCCAAAATCCCCGATGATAAAAGCGATTTCTTCAATAGTTCCCTGATAAGCCGAGGTCAGATCTTCGACGAGGCGTTGAACCATAGGCTTTCCGGCAATGGGGATAAGCGGTTTCGGCAGAGTTAGCGTATGCGGACGAAGTCTGGTGCCTCGCCCAGCCATTGGAATAATAATTTTCATTGCAAGTTTTAATGAGAAATGCAGGCTTTTAGCCCGGCGCTCATTTGATTGATGGTTAGCTCATTTCAAATTTCGTTCCTTCCTTATGTGTAAAGGATTATCTTACTCACCTGTACTGCCAAAACCGCCGACCCCCCGGCTGGTCTGGCTCAAAGATTCCCCTTCCTGCCACTCGATACGCTCGTATCTGGCAACCACCATTTGAGCGATACGCTCTCCGGGTTCAATCGTCTGCGGCTCCTTGGAGAGATTGACCACGATAATTTTGATTTCGCCTCGATAATCGCTGTCAATGGTGCCGGGTGCATTGACTAAGCTCAGCCCCTTTTTGATGGAAAGGCCGCTGCGCGGTCTGATCTGCGCTTCATAGCCCAGGGGCAATTCAAAAAAAAGCCCGGTGGGTATAAGACGTCGTTCCAGAGATTCGAGTACAATCGGGGCTTCCAGCATGGCTCTCAAATCGAGGCCTGCGCTGCCTGCCGTTTCGTACTGTGGGAGCGGATAGGGGGATTGGTTGATAATTTTTACCTGCATGAGGCGGAGTAATTTGAAGGTCAACACAAAATGGCCGCAAAGATAACTCCTTTCAGCTAAGGGACGACTCCAGGCCGGCCAGTGGAAAGTGCGCCGGCGCTATTCGACCCGCGTGAACTTGATCATGTTTGTGCGCTGGCGTTTTTTGAGCGGCATGGAGCCAATGTTGACGACGTAATCATCTTTCTTAAGCTCGCCGGCCTGTTTTAAAATGCGGATGGCGTCGTCAATGGAATCATCGGTGGAAGAGAACCTGTCGTAGTAAAACCCTTTCACTCCCCATACTAAATTTAGCGTGGCGAGGATATGCGCCTGATTAGAAAAAATGTAGATTTTTAGTTTGGGTCGGTGGCTGGACACTTTGAATGCGGTGTAGCCCGATACGGTCATTCCGATGATGGCCTTTGCGTGGATTTTCTTTGCCACCTCCACAGCCTGCGCACAGATGACGTCGCTTTCAAGTGAATCGGATTCTTCGGTGACGCCGGGCGAAGCCAGTTCAAACATGTCGTTACTCTCCACTTTGCCGATGATCCTGGCCATTGTTTCCACCACCTTCACGGGGTGATCGCCCATGGCTGTTTCATTGCTGAGCATTAACGCATCTGCACCGTCCAGCACGGCGTTGGCAGCGTCGGTCACTTCAGGTCGGGTGGGAGTGAGATTCGTTACCATGCTCTCCATCATCTGCGTGGCCACGATAACCGGCCTGCCCCATTTGCGGCAAAGCCGGATGATGTTCTTCTGCATCAGGGGCAATTCCTCAAAGGGCATTTCCACGGCGAGGTCGCCCCTGGCAATCATGATCCCGTCCGACTTCCGGATGATTTTCTCAATCTGAGCGATAGCTTCCGGCTTTTCAATTTTGGCGAGAATTTTAGCGGGATGGCGATTGGCAATTTTCTTTTTGAGTACGTCTAAGTCCTCGGGTGAGCGCACAAAAGACAAGGCGATCCAATTGACGGGCTGGGTGAGGATGAAGTTGAGATCTTCGAGGTCTTTTTCCGTAAGAGCAGGCAGGGATATGTTGGTATGCGGGAGGTTCACGCCTTTTTTAGAAGAAAGGATGCCGCCGAATAGTACCTTGAGCCTGACGGTGTCTTTGCCATTGGTGTCCAGCACTTCTAACCTGATCTTCCCGTCGTCCACCAAAACCAACTCTCCCGGCTTCACGTCCTGAGCCAGCCGTTGATAGCTCATGTAGATGTGCTCTTTTGTGCCTTCGCAGGGTTCGTTGACAAAAGTGATGATATCGTCCTTTTCCAACAGAAGCCTGTCATCTTTTATAATACCGACGCGCAATTTCGGCCCCTGGAGGTCTGCAAGAATACCGACGTTGATTTCCTTTTGGTTGTTGATTTTGACGATATGCCTGATGACTTCCAGATGTTCTTCATGGGCGCCATGTGAAAAATTCAACCTAAAAATGTCCACTCCGGCTTCGACTAAGCCGTAGAGCACTTCAAAGGAGCTGCTTTTAGGTCCAACAGTAGCGACAATTTTAGTATTATGATCTTCGATAACATTCATCGGGACGAGCATTGTACGTAGATGGAATAGCCTGGAAGACTTGTACTTTTAGAATGGATGTTTCTTATTCTTTATAATCCCCGTCTTCGGAAGGTATCCTTTTTAAGTGCAAATTTTGAAGAAAAAATAAGTCGGCAAAGGTAGGACTAGTGGCAAACCTGACCAATGTGGATTAAAAAAAATTATAAAAATCATTATAAACGGAGGAAGGACGAAGCGACTCCTAAAAAATGAAATCCACAAAAACTTTCTTCAATCAATGGAGTTTCCCTTTCTTTGCAAAAATTTTTAACCTTCTTTGAAAGCCTGACAGGCAACACTAAAACGAAAGAGTGAAAGTCCACATTACAAGCGGCTCAAATCTTTGCTTCCTGTTGTCAAGGCGTTCATTATTCTGTAATTTTCTTTATTAAAAGTATCTGTTATGTCGGACATCGCAAAAAGAGTTGCAAAAATTATTGTTGAAAAACTCGGCGTAGAAGAAACTGAAGTAACACCTGAAGCCAGCTTCACCGGCGACTTGGGCGCAGACTCCCTGGACACCGTTGAATTGATCATGGAATTAGAAAAAGAATTTGAAATCTCTATTCCGGACGAGCAGGCAGAAAAAATTCAGACCGTAGGTCAGGCTGTTTCATACATCGAAAGCCAGACTAAAGAGTAAGACTACTTCTTTGCATGATTTAAAGAGTCAAAAACCAGAAATAAACCTTGGTTTTTGACTCTTTCTCCACATCTTCAACCGGAAGGCCGTTGTGAATAGGTAGCGCAACTTTACTTTAAGTTGCCTTTTTTACAAACTAACGTTGAATTACCTGTTTTCACTTCTTCAAAGCCTCTGGTTTAAACATAAACGACAAAAATGAGAAGGGTTGTCATCACCGGTATTGGCGCCTTGACGCCCATAGGCAACAATATAGGCGAATACCTCGACGGTTTAAAAAACGGCCTTAGCGGCGCTGGGGCTATCACCCATTTTGACGC
Source organism: uncultured Saprospiraceae bacterium (assembly GCA_964643005.1). Taxonomy (GTDB): domain Bacteria; phylum Bacteroidota; class Bacteroidia; order Chitinophagales; family Saprospiraceae; genus UBA6168. The sequence continues at coordinate 31,051 of CAZXQI010000019.1, forward strand.
TTCTAACTTCAAGACTCAATTTGCCTGCGAAGTCAAAAACCTCCAACCGGAAGATTTTATGGAAAAACGGGAGGTGCGCCGCCTAGATGATTTTGCCATCTATGCCATGATTGCCGCCGGCGAGGCTGTCTCATCTGCGGGATTAGATCCCGCTCAAGTCGATTTAGACCGGGTGGGAGTTATCTTCTCTTCTGGTATTGGCGGTATGACGACGCTCGAAAAAGAAGTAGAAGAATTTGCGCTTGGAAATGGAATCCCCCGGTACAATCCATTTCTGATTCCCAAACTTATCACTGATATCGTCCCCGGTCATATTTCTATCAAATACGGATTTAGGGGAATCAACTACGCAATCGTCTCGGCCTGCGCTTCCTCTACCCATGCCATCATGGCGGCCTTCGATTACATCCGCTGGGGAAGGAATGACGTCATCATTAGCGGCGGCTCGGAAGCGGCGATCAACAAAGTCAGCGTTGGTGGATTCGGCGCCATGAAAGCCTTATCCACCAGAAACGACGACCCTAAAACGGCTTCCCGCCCCTTCGATTTAGATAGAGACGGATTTGTTTTGGGCGAAGGATCGGGGGCTTTGGTGTTGGAGGAACTGGAACACGCCCTCCAACGGGGCGCTCCTATTCTGGCAGAAATTGTCGGCGTAGGCGCCACCGCAGACGCCTACCACATCACCGCTCCGCATCCCGAAGGCCTGGGCGCCGCCGGAGTGATGAAATTAGCGCTTGCCGATGCGGGAATGAACCCTGAGGACATTGACTACATCAACGTCCACGGCACTTCAACGCCCTTAGGCGATGTCGCCGAGGTGAAAGCCATTCAACAGGTTTTTGGAGACGCCACCTACCGGCTAAACGTCAGCTCAACCAAGTCTATGACCGGTCACCTGCTGGGCGCTGCCGGCGCAATTGAAGCGATCGCCGGAGTATTGGCAATTAATCATAAGTTTGTACCTCCGACTATCAACCATTTTACAGACGACCCTGAACTTGATAGCCGAATCAACCTGACATTTAACGAAGCGCAATCCCGCGAAGTGAAAGCTGTTCTTAGCAATACCTTTGGCTTTGGTGGACACAACGCTTCGGTTATCATAAAGAAATTTGAAGGCAAATAAACCCCTTTCAGGTAAAAGCCACATATAAGGATTTAGGTACCAGACCCGGAAATTTGTAAGATTCTTGCCGCGAGTTACTGGCTTTCCGAAACTTCAAAAGTTGCTCAGGCTACTTTTGAAGTTTGTAAAACTCCGGTGAGCAAAGAGGATGAGTTCTTTATTGTCGCGATGAATTGAGGCAAGCTCCCGCATGCGAAGGCAACTCTGAAAAGCGCAGGCGGGAGAATGAAGGCATCCTTCCCCCATAACAAATCCTGTTTTCTCCTACCTTTTCCGTATCTGACTTTTTAGGAAGGAATGTTTCAGTTTGCTGAATACAACCCGAATTGTTGAATCCGGCTAAACAGATAATGCCATGTCCGGTGATTGAGCGCTTGTTTTAAGCTTTTGACGGGCTCTGAATTTGCTGTTCGCAAGGCGTTTTTCTGTCGCTAAAAAAGCGTTTCCTTTTGTTACGACTACTACTGCGTTTTTACAATCGCTTCTTCCATCCTGAAAAGGAGTTCACCGGGAAATTAAGGCCCCTGATTGGCTTTACTCCTTCTAACCTGTCCATTTTCAAACTCGCATTTTCCCATAAATCAAATCCTTCGGACAGAGCCTACGCCATGCAAAACAACGAGCGCCTGGAATTTCTGGGCGACGCCGTTTTGGGTACCATCATCGCAGAATATCTTTTTAAAAAATACCCCAACTCCAACGAGGGTTTTTTGACAAAAATGCGCTCCAAGATAGTGAAGCGTAATACCCTGAATAAAATCGGCGATAAAATGGGGCTGGATATGCTTCTCCAGGAATACAGCCAGACCAGACTCAGTCGCTCCATGCTGGGGAATGCAGTGGAGGCTCTGGTTGGCGCTGTCTATCTCGAAAAGGGATATAAGCAAACCCGGCGTTTCGTCATTCGAAAATTATTGAAGAACTACATTGACGTCCATGAATTAGAAAGCTACGACGACAATTACAAAAGCCAGCTCCTTGAATGGTGCCAAAAAAATGGACAGGCCGTTACTTATAAACTCGTCGCCCGCTATAAATTTGAAAAAAGAGATCGCTTTAAAGTGGCGGTAATGATAGACGGCAGGAAAATTTCCACTGCTGACGACTTCAATAAAAAGAGCGCTGAACAGACTGCCTCTGAAAGGGCTATGCTCCAACTTGGCATTCTGAGCGAGGCTCATATTAATGGTGACGAAGATGACGAAGAAGAGCACAGCTACAACCACGAACCTGAAGACGGGCAGGAGTTGGAAGATTAGTTCTTTTCCAGTAAACCTGAGTTTAGCTTAGATTTATTGCACCGGTTATCAATTGTTTTTCAGCCGCTCTTTCAGCGCCAGCATCTCATCCCGGTACATGGCGGCAGAAACGAAATCCAGTTCCTTCGCAGCTTTCTTCATTTTGTCCTCTGTTTCTGTAACCATCCGCTCTATTTGATCCATGGTCATGTATTGTATGACGGGGTCGGCGGCAATGCTGGCAACCTCCGGCTCGATGTAGTATTCCTTCTTGCCCCGAATGTCGAGGACGGACGAACGGGCTAAAATTTCCTCTTTTGTTTTGGCTAAAGTTTGAGGTACGATACCATGCTCCTCGTTGTAGGCTATCTGAATGGAGCGGCGGCGATTTGTCTCGTCAATAGTCCGCTGCATGGAATCCGTCATGGTGTCGGCATAAAAGATGACTAACCCGTTAGAGTTGCGGGCAGCCCGGCCTGCGGTTTGCGTCAGCGACCGGTCATTTCTCAAAAAGCCCTCTTTGTCGGCGTCGAGGATGGCCACGAGAGAAACTTCCGGCAGGTCTAATCCTTCCCGCAGCAGGTTGACGCCGATGAGTACGTCGAACTCTCCCAATCTCAAATCGCGGAGGATTTCCACCCGCTCTAAAGTTTCCACCTCAGAGTGGATGTAACGCACTTTGATATCCAATTTGGCAAAATACTTTGCCAGCTCTTCGGCCATGCGCTTGGTTAGGGTGGTGACCAGCGTTCGCTCGTTCTTTTTAACCCGTTCGGCAATTTCATCCATCAGGTCGTCCACCTGGTTGATGCTGGGGCGCACTTCGATGGGCGGATCTAACAGCCCCGTTGGGCGGATAATTTGCTCGACGATGACGCCGCCGGTTTGCTCCATTTCGTAATCGCCCGGGGTGGCGCTGACGTAGATGACCTGATTCACCATGCTCTCAAACTCGGTGAAGTTGAGCGGGCGGTTATCCATTGCCGAAGGTAGGCGAAAGCCCCAGTTGACGAGGTTGAGCTTGCGGGCGCGGTCGCCGCCCCACATGCCCCGCAACTGAGGAATAGTCACGTGACTCTCGTCAATCATCATCAGATAGTCGTCGGGGAAATAGTCGAGCAGGCAGAAAGGCCGGGCTCCTGGCCTGCGCCCGTCGAAGAAACGAGAGTAATTTTCTACGCCGTTACAATAGCCTAACTCCTTTATCATTTCTAAGTCAAACAGCGTCCGCTCTTTAATCCGTTTGGCTTCCAAAAGGCGTTGTTCTCTTTCAAAATATTTCACCTGAGCGAACATTTCATCTTCGATGTCCCGAATGATTTGCGCCATGCGGTCTCTGGGGGCTATATAGAGATTGGCGGGAAAAATAGCGGCGGTAGAAAGGCGCTCAATGGCTTTCCCGCTTTCAATTTCAATGCGCTCAATGGTTTCAACTTCATCTCCAAAAAAAGTCACCCGCGAACCGTAATCCACATAGGGCAGGTTGATGTCCACGGTGTCCCCCCGCACCCGAAAAGTCGCCCTTTTGAAATCGTGCTCCGTGCGGGAATAGAGACTCTCCACGAGTTTATACAAAAAGACGTTTCTGGATATTTTTTGTCCCTCCTGAATGCGGATGATGGCGGTGGTGTAATCCTCCGGATTGCCCATGCCATAGATACAGGAGACGGAAGCCACCACGATGATATCGCGCCTGCCGCTCAGCAGCGACGAAGTCGCCCGCAGGCGGAGCTTATCTACTTCTTCGTTGATACTCAGATCCTTTTCAATATAGGTATCGGTGACGGAGATGTAGGCCTCCGGCTGGTAGTAGTCGTAATAACTGACGAAATACTCTACAGCATTATCGGGAAAGAACTCCCGGAACTCTCCATAGAGCTGGGCGGTCAGAGTTTTGTTGTGCGTCAGCACGAGCACGGGCTTGTCGAACTGACAGATGACGTTGGCCATGGTGAAGGTCTTCCCCGAGCCTGTGACGCCGAGCAATACCTGCGCCCTGTCTCTCTCTTTCACGCCTTCGACGAGTTGCCGAATAGCCTGGGGCTGATCGCCGGTAGGTTTATAATCAGAAGAAATATTGAAAATAGACATAAGCAGAACGGCTGGAAGTCAGATAACAAAGATAGACAGACGCCGGTTGAATGAGCGCCTAACGCCTTCCTTTCCTTCCCTCAGGTCTCCGGGGCTTTTGCTTTGGCTGGTTATCGTAGCGGTCGCTTTTTATGGTAAAGCCCTTTTTACCTGGAGGGGTTTCAGTAAAAATATTAGAAGACCATGAACGCTGTCCGTCCTGCTGTTCTGTTTTTTCGGCAATGGGTTGTGGCGCAGCCTGTTCCTTCCTGGCTGTTTTGGCCGGCTGCTTAGGCTGTTGCGGTTGCTGAGGCTCAGCCGGTCTGCCCGGGATCTGTTGAGCGCCCTGCCGATTGGCGTTGCGATTTTTGTTTCGCGAAGAAGAACGACGATTATTTGCATCCTGCTTTTCTGCCGGCGCCTGAGCCTGTTCATTATTGGCTGTGCCATTTGAACCTTGCGACTGCCGGCGGTTCTGAGGCGCCTTGTCCTGTCGGCTGGATTTTTGTCGGGAGGCGGGCTGCTTTCTGTTTTCGCTTTTGGCCTCCCGTTCAGGGCGAGCGGATTTTGTGGGTCTCGTCGCCGCCGGCTGTTCTGCCTGTTCGACTGCCATTCCCAGAGGGAAAGGATGGCTTTCTACGATGGGTATTTTTTTCCCAATAAGTTTTTGAATGTCTTTTAAATAGACCTTTTCTTCCTCATCGCAAAAGGAAATGGCGATGCCGCTGGCGCCCGCCCTGCCTGTCCGCCCGATGCGATGGACGTAGGTTTCGGGGATGTTCGGCAGGTCGAAGTTGACTACGTGGGAAAGTTCGTCTATGTCTATCCCTCTGGCGGCGATATCAGTGGCGACGAGCACCCGCAGTTCGCCTGATTTGAATTGCTGAAGAGCCAGTTGGCGGGCGGTTTGCGACTTGTTTCCGTGGATAGCCATTGCCTGAACGCCCGCTTTGGTTAAATCCTGGGCTACCCGGTTAGCGCCGTGCTTGGTTCGGGTAAAGACGAGAGCATTAGCGATGTCAGCCGTATTGAGCAGGTGAAGGAGCAAACTCCTCTTCTGTTTTTTACCCACAAAATAAACCGACTGCACGATGGCGTCAACGGTGGAAGATACGGGCGTCACTGCAACGCTCAATGGGTCTGTGAGAATGTCTTCGGCCAGCTTTGCAATTTCGGGAGGCATGGTGGCGGAGAAAAACAAGGTCTGGCGTTGCTGTGGCAAATGCACAATTACCCGGCGCACGTCGTGGATGAAGCCCATGTCGAGCATCCGATCGGCTTCGTCCAGCACGAAGACCTCAATATCTTTCAGAGAAATAAATCCCTGATTCATCAGGTCGAGCAAACGGCCGGGCGTGGCTACGAGGATGTCCACGCCTTTTTTCAGGGCTTCCACCTGAGGCGCCTGTCCGACCCCGCCGAAGATGACTAATTTGCGCAGGTGAATATGCCGCCCATAGGCTTTGAAGCTTTCTTCAATTTGAATAGCCAGCTCTCTGGTAGGAGTGAGGATGAGCGCTCTGATTGGGCGTACCTGGCTCCGGTTGAGGCGCTCATTGTGCAGGCGTTGGAGAATGGGAAGCGCAAATGCGGCGGTTTTCCCAGTGCCGGTTTGGGCGCAGGCCAGCAGGTCTCGCCCCTTTAGCGAATGGGGTATAGATTGTTCCTGAATAGGGGTCGGCGCTTTGTATCCTTCTTCCTTCAGCGCGCGCAGGAGAGGTTCTTCGAGGTTCAGTTCTTCAAATGTCATGTATAAATTTTTTGAGCTGCAAAAGTGAATATTTTTTCGGGGAAGTGTTGAAGGTATCGGAATTTTGAAGAATTGATATCTTGAAATGGGGTCGAAAACTCGGCTCTGAGCGCTGAAAATGTTGTACTTTCCATTGACCGGATTTTCTTTTCATTCGTGCGAAATCCTATCTTCGCCCAACTATGTCCAAGGCCAATATCCTCATCATTGACGACGAAAATGACATTCGCAACCTGCTCAGCCGGATCATTCGCTTAGAGGGGTATCAGGTATTTCAGGCGGAGACGGGTACGAGAGGTTTGAAAATGTTGAGACAGGAAAAGATCCACGCCATCATCTGCGATGTCAAACTTCCCGACGCCAACGGAGTGGAGATGATTCCAAAAATCAAAGAGATTAGCCCGCACAGCGAGGTGATTCTGCTGACTGCTTTTGGCGCTATTCCCGACAGCGTGACGGCCATCAAAAGCGGCGCCTTCGATTACATTACCAAGGGCGATGACAACGCCAAGATTATTCCCCTGCTTAGCCGGGCAGTAGAAAAGGCTTTGCGACAATTCAGGGTTCAGGAGATGGAAGACAAAGCCAATGGACTGCGGTACAGCTTTGACCAGATTATTGGCAGGTCGGGCGCCATGCGGCACGCTGTCGAAATGGCCAAAAAAGTGGCGGCGACGAGCACCACCGTGCTATTGACTGGCGAAACCGGTACGGGCAAAGAAGTTTTTGCACAGGCCATCCACGCCGGAAGCCGGCGCAGCGGCAGGCCTTTCGTAGCCGTTAATTGCAGCGCCCTCGGCAGGGAAATCCTGGAGAGCGAAATGTTCGGTCACAAGGCCGGCTCCTTCACCGGCGCTGCCAAAGACAAAACAGGGCTTTTTGAGGAGGCTCACGAAGGCACTATTTTTTTGGATGAAATTGGCGAAATGGATCACTCGCTCCAGGCCAAATTGCTTCGGGTGCTGGAAAGCGGAACCTTTCTGAAAGTAGGGGAAACAAAGGAAACTAAGGTGGACGTCAGGGTCATTGCCGCTACCAATCGGGATTTACAGGCCGAAAGCGAAAAGGGAAACTTTCGCCTCGACTTGTTCTACCGACTTTCCGTTTTCAGCATTCGCCTTCCCTCTTTGCAGGAGCGGCAGGAGGATACCTTAGCGCTGGCTCAACATTTCATCGAAATGCTCAGCGCCCAGATGGATCGCAAGGCTCCCCGCATGAATGAGGCCTTTCAAAAGGCTTTGGTCAATCACCATTGGAAAGGCAATATCAGAGAACTAAAAAATGTCATCGAACGGGCGGTCATCCTGGCCAATGGTGATGAACTAAGCTTCGACTGCCTGCCATACGATTTCCAATATACCGAAACCGGCAACGTGGCAGACGCCCTGAAACTCGCCGAAATGGAGAAACTACACATCCGAAAAGTGCTCACTTTTACAAAGGGAAACAAAACAAAAACAGCAGAATTATTAGGTATCGGACTGGCTACATTGTACCGGAAAATAGAAGAGTACGGCATTTAGCCTCCGCCCACCCGTGAAGATTCCTAAAGAATAATCATCTGATTGCTTGTACTCAGTTTTTCCTTCTCAAGAGAACTGACCTTAGACGGGTTATTCTCCCGACCTGCGCTCCGGGGCGCGCAAAATAAAGCTGACAAAATCACAACCAGTTAATAATCAGTGATTAATAAAATGAGGTAGTAC
>CAZXQI010000020.1:0-38723 GCA_964643005.1 uncultured Saprospiraceae bacterium
TTGCAGTACCTCGGCGGCTTTCGGTCCCTGCACAGCCAGCAGACCAGTTTCGTCCGAAATATCAATCATTCGGGTGTCGAAGCTGTTGTGCTCCTTAATCCAGTTCCAGTCCTTTTCGATATTGGAGGCATTGACAACCAGCATAAAAGCCTTTTCGCCTTCTGCGCACTTGTCTTCCGGAAGTCGGTAAACGAGCAGGTCATCTACAATACCCCCTTCGTGGTTGGGAAGACAGGAGTATTGTATTTGGCCAATCTCCAACTTAGAGGCGTCGTTGGAGGCGACTTTCTGAATCAGATCAAGCGCCTCTCTTCCTCTAATTACGAACTCGCCCATGTGCGAAACGTCAAATACGCCCACAGCTTTGCGCACGGTCTCGTGTTCTTCACGGATGCTGGAATAGGAAATGGGCATGTTGTAGCCTGCAAATTCGGCCATTTTGGCGCCGAGGGCGATGTGCCGCTCTGTCAAGGGAGTATTTTTCATAAAATCCTGTTGAATTTAGGTTAAACGTTTATTCGAAATTTTAGGAAATGCTCTTTTTACTGAGATTCAGCGCAACTCTCCCCAATCTCCTGACTTTGGCAAAATGTCGCTTTGTATATCTCGAATCTCTTACAATGCGCTATCATTTTGGCTCTTGAAGGATTGCGGACTCTATCACGTCGCCAATCTGTATCTTGTGAACTACGTTCATCCCTTCTTCTACTTTTGCAAAGATGGTGTAATTGCCGTCGAGATGCGGGGTCGGGGAGTGTGTGATAAAGAACTGGACAGATTCCGTGTTGTTGCCGGCGGAAGCCATCCCCACATACCCTTCCTCGTCGTAATGCAGATAAGGCAATTCCGAGCGAATGGAATAATTCGGACTACCGTAGCCGTCCCCTCGTGGGCATCCGCCCTGGATAACAAAATTCGGCACTACCCTGTGGAAGTTTTTGCCATCGTAGTATTTTTCCTTTACCAGTTCGATAAAATTGGCGACTGTGCCGGGCGCCTCTTCGGGAAGTAGAGCCAGGGTGATATCTCCCTTTTTTGTTTTCAAAATAACTTTGGCGTTGTTCTTTAGGTCGGTGATGATTTTCCAGTCTATTTTGTGATTGAACCGGGGTTTTTCAGGAGCGCCTGTTTCGACTCCCTGGAAGAAGTCTAAGGTCCTTTTGACCTCGTTGTATGTTTCTATTTCCTGTGGCAGGCGCAGTTTTTTTAGAGAACTTTCCAAAGTAGATAAACTGTCAAAAGAGGCTTTAAAATTCAGCCCTGGTTCGCGCAATACTTTAGCCGCTTCTGCCATCATACCCACATCGCCATTGTCAATGGCGTCCCGGAAGCACTCGCTCAAATCCCGCCTTGCCGTAAGGCCTCCGCCAAAGAAGGAATTGAAATTGGGCATCCTGGCAATTTTTGCTAAAGCCTCTACACTGGCTGTCCTGACGGGCGCCAAATCAGATGGATAACCGACGTCCCGGATATAGCGATAATTCCAGCCGTATTCTGCGAGTGCTTTGAGAGCTGCCGCTTTTTCATAGGGAGAAGCGGCGTTTTCGAAACGGCGCTTTATTTCCCAATTGAGGTATTTCCTGGATTCTTCGGCGCCATAAGACAAGTGCCTGGATGCGGCGGTATAAAGGGTGAGCGCCACTTCCCAGTCCCGGCCTGGCTCTTTTGCCATTTGCCAATAACTGGGGGCGTCTTCTTTGATTCCATTATCTACAAAATACTGTGCAGCCGTTACAGCTACCGGAAGGGAGGAATCCTGAAGCGCCTGCAAAACGACGGGCTTCACCTCCTCATAATTGAAGTTGGAAAATGCCCGGAGGATATTGCATTTCACCCGGTAATCTCTTTCGATGTTGTATTGATAGAGGAGAGAGGTGGCGGCTCTGTCAGATTTGGTTTTCCCCAGAGCTATGGCCAAGGCCATGCGAATATAGGGATCGTCTTCCCGCGCAATAGCCGGCGCAATGAGGCTGTCGCCTTTTAGGAGTTCGATATTTTTGGCCCTTGCAAGATAGTTGGCAGCGATGAAGCGCACGTCGGCGGGGTACTTAGAATTAGTTGCAAAATCCATCATTTTAGTTGTCCCCAGTGGAGAGACGATGTCGCGCAATGCGAAGCGGTAAATCCCCCATGCCTGGCCCTCCATTAGCAAAGTATCGCTAAGTCGGTAGGTGCTGATTGAAGCCAGGGACTCCAAAAGATTGGGAGAACCGCATTTGCCGATGGCCTCCAAAATAGCCGAATTGAAATATCTTGATACGCCGGTAGTGTCATACCGATCAAAAGCGTCTAACAGAGGCTGTTGAGCTTTAGGATTGCCGATTTGTCCGAGGGCGTATGCGGCGGCAATGCGCACTTCATCAACGGGATCATACAATAGACCCGTCAGGCTGTCTATCGCCAGCGAGTCTTTGATGGAGGCAAATGCCAAAGCCGCTATATATCGGAGAGTGGGGTCTTTTTGTCTGAAATAATGGACTAAGCTATCGGTCATTCCCCTGTCCTGGAGATCGTATAACGACTGATAGATGGGGTTTGTAAAATCTAAGTGAACGTCAGCCTGCTCTCCTTCCGATGGGGGAACGCATCGGGTCAGGATAAAAGCGCTGAGAACCAATAGTATGAGAGAGTATTTGTGCATCGCTTATTTTTATAGCTTGTGTCGTCAATAATGTTTGAAAATCAGAAGCTGCCGCCGAAACCTTCGTCGCCTCTAATTACGGGCTTACCTCTGTTAGTATCTCTTTTTATTATTCCGCCGTCGCCAAATGGATTCTCAAGGAAGTCTCCTGATCCGGAGGGTATTCGTCCGTCGTATTCGTCGTCGTCGCTATCGCCGCGATTTTTATAATCGTCACAATCTAAGCCGATGTTGATATCGCCGCTTGGGCGGACAAACCTTGCTCTGACATCGTAATCTGCCTTTGGGTCGTTTTCAACCCGCTTGAGGAAATCTGTACAAAAAGGCTTTGCCATGCGGCTGCCCTGCCCTTCATCCAGAGAAAGAAAGCGAATCCAGCGATCCTCGCCGCCGACCCAGGTTCCGACGACGAGATTAGGGGTGATACCCATGAACCAGCCATCTACATAATCATTGGTAGTGCCTGTCTTTCCTCCGATTTCACTCTTCAGACCCATATTACCGGCGGCGTACTTTAACATTTCGACCATTACGTAATTGGGTTCTTCCTGTAGCGCCTGTCGCTCGAAATCTTCCTGCGAATAAATAGTCCGTCCATTTTTATCTTCGATTCGGGTGATGTAGATGGGCTTGCTATAAAAGCCGTTATTGGCAAATGTGGTATAGGCGCCTGCCATGTCCATCACGCTCATATCGGCAGCCCCTAAGCAAATAGAAGGCTGTTGCGGTATCTTCTTGGTGTCAACACCCATATTGCTTAGCAATTCCAATACGGGATGTACGCTCCCCAACTGCTTCATCAGAAATACGGAAATGGTGTTCACAGAGCTTTTGAGCGCTCCTCTGAGCTGGTATTTTTTGCCGGAATATTTTCCAGTGGCATTTTGTGGCGTCCACTGCTTGAGCAGGCCAAAGTCTCCTTCTCCCGGAAAAATGGTTCGCTGAATATCATCCACCTCTAAGCAGGGGGAAACTCCCTGTTGTGCAATGGCCGTCGCATAGATGAAGGGTTTAAAAGTCGAACCTACCTGCCGGTTGGTAGTAGTGTGGTCGAAAGCATAGTATTTGTGATTGATTCCGCCGACCCAGGCTTTGATGTGTCCGTTTTTAGGGTCAATAGCTAAGGAGCCAATCTGCATAAACATGTGGTGGTATTTCAGCGAGTCCAGCGGAGTCATAACGGTGTCCTTTTCCATTTCTTCATTATAGGCGAACACCTTCATTTTTACTTTTTTATTGAACTCTGTTCCCACAGCTTTTTGCAAAGCCAGCCACTGCTTTTTTAATTCATCCCATTTTTCATTTTGTATGACTTTGAGTTGGACGGCAGTGAGGTCTTTCTCATTTAACATGCGTTCGATAGTTGGGTCGCTGCTCTTAAATCCGTCAACTTCTCTTTCTAAGTCATTCTCAAGGGATCCGATGAAGCGGTCTCGCATGACGGCGTAGCGCTCTGATTCCCTCACCAATTGCGTGAGTTTGCGCTTGCGATAGTTCAACTCAACTTCGGTTGTTTCGCTGGTTTTATAGTCCCAGGGGGATATCTTTTTGACGTCGTTCCACAAGTGCCAGAAGCGTTTTTGAACCTGGGCCATTTGAACGAGCATGGCTTCTTCCGCGTGTTGCTGAATGATGGGATCGATGGTGGTGTATATTTTCAGGCCGTCTCTCCAGATATTGTAAGTCGAGCCGTCCGCTTTCTTTCGCGCATCTTCGCTGGGGAGGATTTTGTAAATCAGTTCTTGAGAGAGGACGGAGCGGAAATATTGCGCCAAGCCCTGTGTATGGGTTCTCCTGCGGAACTTCGACAGATCCACAGGAAGCACTTTTAGGGAATCAAAATCTTCCTTTGTGATGATATTATTTTTACGCATTTGAGAAAAAACGACATTTCGGCGCTGCCTTGCCAGTTCCATTTTTCGCTTGGGATTGTAGAGCGATGGATTTTTGAGCATCCCCACCAGCATAGCGGCTTCCTGTATGGCCAATGAATCCTGGCCTTTTCCAAAATAGGTTTCCGAAGCTGCTTTGATGCCGTAACTGTCGTAGAGAAAATCCACTTTATTGAGGTACATGGCCATAATCTCCTCCTTAGTGTATTTCCTTTCCAGGCGGATGGCGATGATCCATTCTTTTAGTTTTTGAAAAACCCGGGTCATGCCGGAGCCTCTCTCTCCGGTGAAGAGCAGCTTTGCCAACTGCTGTGTGATGGTGCTGGCCCCTCCCGAACTTCTATTCGCCATCAGTATGGTCTTAAAAAACACCCGCCCCAGAGCCTTAAAGTCTATACCGGAGTGGCTGTAATAGCGCACGTCTTCCGTAGATACGAGCGCCTGCTCAATGAAAGGAGACAACTCGTCGAAATCAACGGGCACCCTGTTTTCGGTGAAGTACCTGTTGAGCACGCTGCCGTCGGCGGCTATCACTTCAGAAGCCACTTCACTTTTTGGGTTTTCCAGTTCGGCTGTGTCTGGCAGGTTTGAAAAGGAAAGAGCAATAAAGATTAGGGCCACTCCCAAAATGCCTACAATCAGGAGTCTCCACATCCATCGGATAATGCTCCGATAGGAAGAGGCTCTCATTTCCTTGAGAACTTGCGGTGAAATGTTGGACATCGCTTTCGAGTATGCTTAATGATTCAGGAATGGAAAAGTAAGACCACAGGCATCTTCATTTTATCCTGATTTTCAAAATGAGTTTCTTGCTTTATTATAGCGCACGAGAGATTTTGTCTTCTGCGAAAACGGCTCCTTTCATGCGGGGACAAAAGTAACAAAGTTGTGGTTTTGGCCTTTCGTTCGGCGCCTGTTAATTTAGAGACTGCCGACGAGCCTGGCCTGCCGATCTGTTTTATTTTCAATTTATTCCGTCTCGCCGACTCAAATTCCCGAAGTGATTAACTTTGTCGAAAAGCTATTTCCTATCGGCAAACTAAACTTATTCTGGCTGCTTTTCGGCGCCCTGCTTTCCATGCCATTTTGGAGCTGCGCCCAAAACCTCAGCCTTCCCGCTGAATTTACTGAGCTATTGGATCGGGCGAATCTCCTGTTTTTTGAACCCTTAGAGGCGGGCTATAGCGTTGTTCGTCTGCCGACAAATGAATACCAGAATTGCCAGTTTGCCATTCAATCCGGTAGAGAGCGTTTGCAAATCAGGTATTTCATTTTGCCCTGGGATGAAAAGATTCCCGAGACCGTTCAGCCTCATCTGACCACTTTTCGGGCGCTGACCAGCATCGCCACTAACGCCGATGACGCTCTTATCTCCGCCATTCAGCCTGAGCGAGAAAGCCTCCTGCGAGACTTCAATGCAGACTGGGGCATGGTATATATCTTCAAACCAAAACCTGGATTCTCAGAGCGGAACTTTTGTAAAATGGTCGCCATTTGTAAAGAGGGAAAAGGAACCGCCTTTGTTTTTTATCTCTTTGACAATCCCAATAATGAGGCGCCAGATGCGAGATATTTTGCGCTTCGGTTTTTATAAGAATATGAATGGATAGGTTATGCGTATTCATTCATATAAAAGCGGGAACTCCCTCTGTTTGAACTCCCATTATATCATTCATCCATTTTGACGCGTCAATATGGCGTCCTCCATATTCTTCCTTTCTCCTCATTTTTTAAAAAGAAGATATTTTCAGGCGCTTCCCCTTCCACTTTTTGCTTGGGATATAAGTGATAGACCCCCAGCATCTTAGAATCTATTTTGATCTCCTCTCTCTGAGCCGCCACGAAAAGCCAGGGATTGATGAAAGCCCAATCCAAGCCTTTTAATTGCCTAACTGTCTCTAAATCTTTTGATTCGGCATCTCCTGAAATGTATATTTTCTTTCCATGCCAGCTTATCAGATAGGAGCAGTGCCTGAAAGAGAATCTACGAGATGAGCGAATCGCCTCAATTGAAAACCCATTTTGAAGGCTGCTGAGTCTGCTTAGTTTTCCTGAATCCCGGAGCTTATACACCTGAACATTCAATCTCTTCTTTGTGCGCTTTACCAATTTCCTGAGAAATGGTCTGCATGTTTATGAGTAAATAAGAGGATGGAATTCGACGCTATACTATCTAATTCAGAATCGTCGTATTCCATATATTTATAAGCTCCAGATTTGTAAGGAAAATCCACATATAGATTGATATTTCCGTCAGTCAGATATAGCCCTGCATTGCCAATGAATTTAATTTTAATTTCATTGCCTTGTCCATACCCGGCAGTTACGCAACATAGGAGTAATAGCGGAGAAATGAATTTGAAGAAATTGATAAACATAGCGATACCCTTTTGAGGGCGCGCTAGTCGGGTCTTGTTTATTATTAACTTTTTTTTAAAAAATGAAAACCCTCAGGCCGGCATCTGCGCATGAAAGTTGTGGCGGATGCGCTGGGCGTAATCGTCGAGCAATTCTAATACCCGTTCCTGAGTTGGCGCCTGAACGATGAAGCCCACGTGATGATCCATTTGTAGTCGCCAGACGATTTCCGGGTCGTTGAAAGAAGAAGTGTCGGGAAAAGTCTGTCTGGCAAGCGAGTTGACGATGCCTGTGTAGTTTTTCTCAATTTTGGGGAGTTGGTATTTGGCTCCACGCGCTACTGCCGTTTCAAGCCTTGCCCATTCTCCCCAGAGGTTGATGCCGGAGGAAAACTCGACCATTTCGGCTAAGTGAGCGCCGCCGACCCTGGAGGCTGTCTCCAAAAAATAGAACTTTCCTTCCTCTTTGGATTTGATGAATTCCGTATGCGAAGCGCTGTACTTCATGCCGAAAGCCTGCATGACCTCGGCGTTGAATTTCGTCAGTTCCTTTTCATCCTTTGAACCAAACTTGCAAATGACAGAGCGAAAAATCCCGCCGCCATGCGCCACATCCCAGGGGGTGCTGAGGTATTGGGCTACCCGCGTAAAGACCTGCTTCCCATCCACAGAGAGTGCATCCACGTGATAAATATCGCCGGGCTTGAATTGTTCCAGCAGATATTCGTGCCTTTTCTCTCCAAGTTCAAACAGTACCTTCCAAAGCTCGTCTGTAGAGTTTACTTTGCGAATACCTTTTGCAGCAGCCTCAAATCGGGGCTTTACCATGTAGGGGAGGCTGATCTTTTCGGCGAAGGCTCTGATATCGTCGTCGTTGAACAGCGCCGTGAATGGGGGAACATTGAGACCCGCCTCTTCAGCCTTGAGCCGCATGGCCAGTTTGTCTCGAAAATGGCGCGCTGTAGTCTGACCCATCCCCGGGATACGGAAGTGCTCTCGCAACTCTGCCGCCTCTTCCACATCGAAATCATCGAGGGCTATAATCCGGTCAACTTTGCGGGTGCGCATGAGATAAGCCATTCCTGCAACGAAATGCTCCATGTTCCATTTCCCATGCTCTACTTCGTCCATGAAGTAAATTTCGTCAATGATATCTCTCGGCCAGGGATCCTTTTCTGTCTCCCGGGCGGTAACGACGATGACCTTGTTGCCTTCTTTTTTGCAATAGCGCAAAAAATCAAGACCCTTAAATTCACAGGAAATACAAAGAAACGTGATAGGTTGCATTTGTCACTTTTTAAAAAACCTGAATGATTTATCGGAAATAGTTAGGATTAAATTTGGTCAACGCTGCTGTAAAAAGCTGGCGCCATTCGATGATTCAGACCCTGTCCGACCGACCTCTTAAAACTATTAAAGTGGTTTTTTTAGATATTCGTACAGAACTGGCTTCTTAGTCTGTTGAAAATCAAGCGCCGATGCGACTGCCGCTCGGTATCACGGCGCCTTTTTTTAATACTACAATTCCGTCCACGATGTTGTAGGTTTCAGACTCCTGATCTGGCAGGCGTCCGGGATTTCCTCTGATGACGACGTTATCTCCAATGCGGCAGTTTTTATCTATGATGGCGTACTCAATGATGCAATGTTTGCCGATGCCCATTGAGATATGATCCGGCGTGATAATTTCTTCTAACTTTTGGAAAAAATCATTTCCCATGATGATAGAATGGGAAATCACCGTGTACTCTCCGATTCTGGATCGAATACCGACGATGGATCGCTCAATGCGCTCTGCGTGTACGATACAGCCTTCGGCTACGACGACGTGCCGGAAGAGGGTGCCAAAAAACTTGCTGGGCGGCAGCATCCTGGCGCGGGTGTAAACCATCCTTCGGTTGTCGAACAGGTTGAACTTCGGAACATTGTCTGTCAGAGCGATGTTGGCTTCGAAGAAAGAAGCGATGTTACCGATATCGGTCCAGTAGCCGTTGAACTCGTAGCTGGCAACTTTGAATTTATCTTCGATGGCTGAGGGGATAATTTCTTTACCGAAGTCAAGGGCTTCAGGATGCTCTTCAAAAAGCCTGTACAGAGCGTTTTTTGAAAAAATATAAATCCCCATAGAAGCCAGATATACCTTTCCGGTTTGCTTATTCAGCTCGGATACTTCCGATACCCATTCGCCTAACACCTCCATTTTGGGTTTCTCCACGAAAGAGTCTATCATGCCCTTGTCATTGACTTTCATAATGCCGAATGAAGTAGCCTCTTTAGCTACAACCGGAATGGTGGCAATCGTCAGGTCTGCCTCTTTGTCAATATGGTAGCGAGCCATTACTTCAAAGTCCATCTGGTAGAGCTGGTCTCCCGACAAAACGAGTATGTAGTCGAAATCGTGGTGGTTCAGGTGGCGCATAGACTGCCGAACGGCGTCCGCAGTGCCCTGAAACCACTGATCGCTTTTGGGAGTCTGCTCAGCTGCCAGGATGTCCACGAAGCTGGAGCCGAAGTGATCGAAGTTGTAGGTATTTTTAATGTGCTGATTGAGTGAGGCGGCGTTGAATTGGGTGAGCACGAACATGCGCCTTACCCCGGAGTTCAAGCAGTTGGAGATGGGTATGTCAACCAACCGATATTTCCCGCCAATGGGAACGGCAGGTTTGGAGCGCTGCTGGGTCAGTGGGTATAGTCTGGTGCCGGCTCCTCCGCCGAGGATGAGGCTTATCATTTTGATTACCATAGGATCAGAAATTGAGGCTGTCGCCGCTTTTTACAAGCTTTGTCTGCCAGGTCTCAAGTAGGTTTAAGCGATTGCTTTTCTGTCGGCGATTAGAGTTGGGGAATCCTACAAAAATCCATTGTATGGACGAAGCGGTTTAACGCTTGCTAAGGCTGTCGTATAAGCGGATGTATTTGGTCGCTGAGCTTTCCCAGGAAAAATCAACCTTCGCAATCCGCTGCCTTAGTCCGCTTAGTGTTTCTTTATTTTCAAAAATTTTAGCAGCCCTAAAAACGGCCATGGCGGCGTCGTCTATTGAGAAATTATTAAAGCGAATTCCTCTGCCGCCCTGGTCTCCCACATCAATAATGGTGTCCTTCAATCCGCCTATGCTGCGCACGATAGGGATGGTTCCATATCGGCAGGCGTACATCTGGTTTAGGCCGCAAGGCTCTACCCTGGAAGGCATGATGAGAAAATCAGAGCCGGCGTATAGCTGGTGCGCCAGCGCTTCATTGTATTCTAAGGCCACATCCAAATAACCGGAAGTATGGTTTTTCATGTCTGCAAAAGTCTGCATGACGTCGGGGTCTCCGGTTCCCAGTACGATAAATCCTACCCTGATGCCATTTCCCAAAACTCTTCGAATGGTGTCCGGTATTAGATCTGCGCCTTTTTCACGTACCAGACGGCCAATAAAAGTGACAAGCGGTAGTCCGGGAATGATGCGGAATTGGTCGAGGATATTATTTTTATTTTGTTCTTTAAACCTGTCCATCTCTGCACCCTCCAATTGGTGGGCAATCAATTTATCGGTGGCCGGGTTCCAGAGAGCTGTGTCAATGCCGTTGATGATGCCCCGCGCTTTGAAAAACTCGCTGTTGATCAAAGTCTCCATTCCATTGGCGCTGCGCCTCAACTCTTCCAGGTAGCCGGGAGAAACGGTGGTAAAACGCCAGGAACATTTAATGCCGGCAGCCAGTGGACAAATCGTGTCGCCCCAGTCGAGCAGTCCGGCGGCGTCGCTGTCAAAGAAGGGCATCATCCACAATTTTTTCCAGCTAAAAGCTCCGTGATACTCTCCGTTGTGGATGGTAAAAACCGTTGGGATATTTCTAAGGGATTTGTATTCCGGACAATGTTTCACCATGAAGGGAATCAGTCCCGTGTGGTGGTCGTGGCAGTGCAGGATTTCGGGTTTCCACCGCATGGAAACCACCCATTTTAAAACGGCCTGTTGGAAACACAGGTAGCGCTCCGGCTCGTCCCGGTACCAGCCTCCGCTCGGATCGCCATAAACTCCGGGGCGGTCAAATTTGCCGGGGATGTTAGCCACGTACAGGGGAAAACCTAAATTTTCATTCATCACTTCCTCAATGGAAAACCAGACATACTCATTGCCTAAGCGAATATGGTCGCTATAAACCTGGCGAAACCATTGTTGATTCAACCATTTGGTGGAGAATTTAGGCATGATGACGGAGGCGCCCACCCCGGCCTTATTCAGATAAATCGGCAGTGCGCCGACAACATCGCCTAAGCCACCGTACTTAGCAGCAGGATAACATTCCATACTGACGTGGAGAACTCTCATTGACTGTACGTTTATTCAAAAAAGTGATAGCTAAAAAAATAACCATTCCACTGCCCTGGGGAATTCCTCGCCCCATTTGGCTTCGTTGTGTTCTCCTTCAGGATCAATGGAAAGATTGAACTGGATCTTGGAGCCATCCAGACCTTTGCGCTGGAAAGCCGTCTTCAGGCGCTGCACATTGGGAACCATACTTGCGCCTTCTTTGCCACCTGCGTAAAGGTAAATCTTTGTTTGAAATGGGTTGAAAAAATTGATGGCCTGAAAGTAAATCTTTGGAGTCAGCCAAAGGGAAGGGGAAAAAACCATGATTTTCCCGAAAATCTCAGGATAGATAAAAGCGCAGTAAATGCTGATTAACCCTCCCATACTGCTGCCGCCAACTCCGGTAAACTGCCTGCCGGGTAAGGTGCGGAAATTCTCATCTACAAAGGGCTTTAGCTCTTTGACCATGTATTGGGCGTACTGCCTGCCCGCACTAACGCCAAATTTTGTCACTTCCGGCGGGGAAAACTCCCGGATGCGATCTTCTTCCGCGTGGTCAATGGCGATGATAATAATATCTCCTTTTCCCTCTTTGGCCATTTCTTCTAAGCGGCGATCGACATTCCAGTTGCCATAAGGAGAGCGGTATTCGAGCAGGTTTTGTCCGTCCTGAAGATAGAGCACTGGATAGCGTTTGTCTGTCTCATCGTAATCGTAAGGAAGCAGTGCGGCAATGCGGCGTTTCCTGCCCAATGGAGGCGGCTCTACCTCGTCGCTGAATACTTTTATTTTTGGTAAAAACTCCGAATCCATATAATTCGCTGATGTATTTATTTGTGTGTGGGCAATTTGATTTTGCCGGGACTTACAGTGACAAAAGTAGCGGAAACATCCAAAGTCAAAATGACTTAAATCATTTTGTCATGCTCGCTTTCTCTGTTTTTTAAAGATTCGACGCCCATAAGCCTAATGACCAAAGGGAAGCTTAACCATTTTGGCGATAGACTATTTGGAATTGGCTAGTGCCCGGAAGCCGCCTCTGTTTAATCGTTTTGGCGCTTGCAAGGCAGATTGAAGCGGTAAAAAAGAGAATCTTAGTTTGGATGAGGGAACCGAATCCCGGACTGGAAATGTCGGAAGATGCTGAGTGAAAAATAGAAGCTTAGGCGCCGGCTTGTCTGGACTTCAATATTCCTAAACGGCGGGCGGCTTTGATTACCCAGACAGCCCAGACGACGACCAATGCCGGAAAGACGGCCACCACGCCGGTGTTGTAAAAAATGGCTTCATTAAACTCTAAGTGGTGAAAGTGCATGACGGCGCGGGTCATACCGCAGCCGAGGCACTCTATATTGAAAAGGATTTTTGATAGGCAGATAGATTGCCCCGTATCAAAAAAATCGGCAGGTAAAATCCACAATACAATGGGAGTGAGCAAAAGAAAAACGAGCCATATCCACTGTATGTAGTTTTTGTTAAACATGTTTTTTCATTAAAAAAACGGTAGAGAAAAATCTATCTGCATTTAAAAAAAAGCCGATTGGACTTTCCTGTACCGTTTTATTTTCTCTGAGATGTCATTATCAAATGAGCATCATTTTCCGGCATTAATAGTACTTCTTCATCTTGATGAATGCATGAATCAGGCCGGGCAGCCAGCATAGCACTACCAGAATCAGATTGACAATCCAGTCGTTACCAGACCAGTCGTCCATCACGCCCATTGCTACCCAGGCCAGTCCCAGGATGGCGAGCAGAATGTACAGACCTTTTGCAAATTCCGGCTCTTTGTTCATTTGCTTCCTGACGACTTTCTGTGCGGCTTTGAGTTCCAGAGTTTTTTTAACTCCAAGTCTCTTACCGGTTATTTCCTTATACTTTTTGGGTGTAAGGCTCAGAAATTCGTCCAGCCCCATTTGAACCATTTCCGGAGTTAGCGCTTTGAATTCGGGTTGGCTGTTAAAGTCATCAGCCCAACTGGCCACAGAGGCAGCTTGGCTGTTCAGAAAGAAAAGCAGGAATGTCAGGAGTGTTAAGATCCTTTTCATAAACAGTTGATTTTATTGAAATAATAAATTGAAATGCCAAGAGGGAATGGTTCAGTAGTTACTCTAATGCGCATAGAGCCTTACGGCTCAAATGTAAAAAAAGAAATCTCCTTTCCAATAATAAATAGGAAGAAAACTTATTCGCTAACGATTTGATTAATGATTTGAATCGTAATCAGGTACGTGGGTTTTACGCCTTCTTCTCCCAGCCCTCCCGATGCTAATGTATTGCCTGTGACTAAGGGGTTATCAGATGCGTAATAGGCATATCGAAGTTTCACATTTTCGCTGATACTTTTCCTGATTTTGGAAGCTGACTGAATAGCTTTTTGATAGTGAGCGCCTTCCATTTCTAAGCCGATAGCCTTCCAGGACGAGCGGAGGAAGTAATGTAGGATGTCCTTGTTTTGCAGGGAAGTTCCCAGGACGCTAATCATAGCGCCTTCCCTTACGTTCAGGCCGTGCCCTTCAAAATCCTTTTTAGAAAAATTATTTTCAAAAGGGTAATTGTCCGCCGTACCCTCAAAGATGTGAGCGGTTGGCACCATGATGTCGCCTTTATCGCCTTCGAGTATGCCGGCCTTACCCATAATGGAAACGGATTCGACCCTGAGTGGAATACGCTGTTTGCCTTCGGCGGTCAAATACTCAAAAGGTTTGAGCAACTCGTCCATTGCCTCGTAAGCCTGCTCGCCGAAAGCGTAATCTATCACCAACAGGATGGGTTTCTTTTCTTTGATGTAAGCCTTGTTCCATTGAATAGCAGAGGGCAGCGCTTTTGGCTCTATTTGTAAGGTGTCAAAAATCTGGATGGTAATATTTGTACCGCTGGTGTCTTCGAGTTGGTACATGCCATGTTGCATAGCGTATTCTTCGACGACCTGCCGCATCTCATTCTGGCTTTCATGGCTCAACTGCTTGGCTAACTCTTCCAGATTGTGCATGTCGAAGCGCTCATCATCCACGGCGGCAAAGGCGTAGAGCGTATTCATTACGCTGTGCAGATTGGCGCTGATAATGTGAACGGGACGGTCTAACCAGCCCTTTTCAAATAAAAACTGCTTGATGTTTTGCGCCCAAAGTTCACCGTAAATATGGTGGCCTAATTTCTCCCGTAGAGCAGATGAGAAACTGATTTCGCGGTCATTTTTATCCAAAGCCTCTTCGATGGAGAGCCTGCCCATCCAATAGATGATGCTAAAAAGCCGGTTCACCTTTGGCGAATTGTCGAAGCGCTTCACTGCATCCGCCGTCTCCTCGAAGGTGCGCCCCAGCAAATTGCTCAGATAGGTGCAGGCGACTTCTTCATCGAAGTCCTCCCCCCTTTCCATCTTGTCAATGATCTTTTCCAAATTGAGCCAGTCCCGCTTTTTCCGGTTTTTGATGTCGAGGCTGTTGCGCCGAATCTTTTCAGCCTCTATATACATAAAGGTAAGGTGGGTGAGGATGTCGTAGATGTCGCTGCGGCCATTGGTCATTTCTACGAACATTTGCTCATCGTCAATCCGGTAACAGTTGCGGCGGCGCTTGGCGGGAATGATGGGCTGAAAATCTGATTTTTCAAATCCCTCTCTGGTGATCAGCCGGATGTAGCGGCACTCTTCAATTCCCTGCGGCAATCGCTGAAAGATGTAATTCAGGCCTTCTAATTCAACCCGCTCAGGGTCTGCAATGGCGCCGTAGATTTCCGGTTGCAACACCATGAGCGCCTCAATCATGGCTTCTCCACTCACCCCCAGCGGCTTGTAGCCTCCGCGAATGAACAGGTGACGCATGGAAATATACAATTGCTGAATGGCGGCGGAGGATTCCTGAGCGCGGGTACGTACTGTAAAATGCTGCATTTTGATAAACTTGAGTTTTCCGGGGGTGTTATCGTTTCAGGTCGCAAATCTGTGACGAGCAATTCTTTTTTTCAAATTTAAATTAAAAGTCCTTCCCTTTTGGAAATGAAAGCCGGCACAAAAGCCGCTTTAGTTATTTCCCAAAATTAAAGGCAGGCCGTCTTTGGCATTGCCCACGACAATGATTTTTGAGTTGGGAGAGTTGGCCAATTCTAAAGTTGCTTCAATGCCTTTATCCTTTAATATTTTGTCCGTGAGGCTGGCGTTGAGGATTTGATTGGCTTTGGATTTTGCTTCCGCTTCGATGATCTTCCGCTCAGATTCTTTTTTCTCCTGCTGAAGAATATACTCGTATTTCAGGGCGGTCTGCTCAGCCTGAATTTTTTCCTCGATGGCGTTCCTGACTTTGTCCGGCAGTGAAATGTCGCGAATCAAAGCCGCCCGGAGGACGACAAAGTTTTCCGCTAAATTGGCGTCAATATCCCGATGGATCATCGTCTGAACCTCCTCCCGACGGGTAGAGTAAAGCTCCTCCGGTTGAAAGCGGCCAATCACCTGCCGCACGGCAGAGCGCAACTCAGGTCGCACTAAGGAGTTGAGATAATCTCTGCCGAAATTCTCGTGCAGATCGCCGATTTTGTCGTAAGCCGGATTTACCCGAATGGTGACTTCTACCTTGATGGTCAGACCATTGCTCGACAAAACTTCCATTGAATCTTCCAGCTGGATTTCCCGCACCTCATAGACAAACATCTTGTTCCAGGGGGCAATCATGTGAAATCCCGGCTGGTAAATATTATCTTTCTCCAGTCCCCCCCCGAAGGGTCGGAATAGCACCCCTCGCTCGCCGGCGTCAATAGTTATGAAAGTGGTGCTGGAAAGGACGAGCAGCAGGATGACGGCAATGCTGCTAAAGACAATCAGAGAAGTGATTTTTTTATTCATAATCTTTGGCGTTTTCTGAATTTGCGTAAAGCTAACCGTTTGCGCTAATATTTTTTCTTTTGAAAAAATGGTTTTAAAATATCGTGGACGCTTAACCGCCCCGATTTTACAGGGTTGCTTTTAAAAATTACAGCGTATTTTTTAACCATTATCTACCTTAGCCCCGATGCCATAATTTAGATTTTCAGTCTAAAGCGCAATTGAAGGGCGGAACCCGCTCATCCAGCCTGATCATAACCAACTCGTATGCTTCGTCCTGCTATCTCGTTTTTTCTCCTACTTTTTATTTTGCCTTTGTCGGCTCAGTCGCCGGTAGCAGATTCTGCTGAGAGCATTTCTCAGAAAGTAAGATTCCTTTCCTTAGAGCCGGCGCCGGACTTTCACAAGCCTCGCTTTTGGACGGCAGCCGGAACAGGGGCTGCGCTCTATGGAGGTATGTCTGTCGCCCTGTGGCATGCCTGGTACCAGGACTACCCCTTGACGAATTTTCATTTGTTCAACGACTGGGGCGAATGGAACGACATGGATAAAGCAGGTCATTTTTTTTCCTCTCAGATGATCTCCAGCTACGCCTTTGAGGGAGCGCACTGGACAGGTATGAAAAGGAAAGATGCCATCTGGACAGCCGCCGGCATCAGTCTGGGAATCATGGCTACCGTGGAAGTTATGGATGGCTTCTCGGAAGAATGGGGCTTTTCCTTGGGCGACCTCGGATTTAATACCATGGGAACGGGACTTTTTGTCGCGCAGGAACTAATGTGGCAGGAACAGCGAATCACCATGAAGGTATCGGGTATCCGACCGCACTACTCTCAGGAGCCGCTGTTCTCCTCCGACGGCGCACAGATAACCACCCTCGACAAAAGGGCGGCGGGCTTGTACGGCTCCAGTTTCTTTCATGTCATTCTGAAAGACTACAACGCCCTGACGGTCTGGAGTTCTGTCAATATCAATTCCTTTATTAAAAAAGAGGAGTCAAAATTTCCATCCTGGCTCAATATTGCTTTTGGATACGGGGCGGAAAATCTTTATGGAGGCTACGAGAATGAATGGACTACCGAAGACGGTAGTACCTACCGACTTGACCCTAATTTATATCCCAGGTACCGACAGTTTTATCTCTCCCCTGATATTGACTGGAAGAGAATTCCCGTCCGGCAGAGATGGCTTAAGTTTACCCTCGGATTGTTCAACTGGCTAAAATTCCCCGCTCCCGCTTTGGAAGTGAATACTTTGGGAAAAATGAAATTTCATTACCTGCACTGGTAAACCGGCAACAATTTTTTCGAAGATTTGAACTATTCCAATAGTCGTGACTTATTGTTGGCTACCTCGGATTTTTTTTAAATTTCGGATGGAGCCATTACAGTACGGGGGAGTTTATTTTTTTTCAAATCAATTCAGATTTTTACCATTAATTTGCGCCTCCTATCCAACTACTTAATGAAATTATCTTAATATGGAAGAACAAAATGTAAGCACGACAATCAGGTATTCTGACGCTGAACTGGAGGAGTTCAGAAATATTATCGAAAAAAAGCTGGGTATGGCTAAAGAGGAATTGGATTACCTTCATGAACAGATTTTGGAAATTGCTGAGAACAGCAGCGATGAACATGGCGGCGACTATGTAGATGGAAGCAGCATCAATAATGACATGGAGTTCCTCAACAACATGGCTATCCGTCAACGCAAATACATTCAGGATCTGGAAAACGCCCTGATCCGAATTCGCAATAAATCCTATGGCATTTGCATGACGACAGGCCAGTTGATTGACAAGCGTCGCCTGATGGCTGTGCCCACAGCTACAAAGAGCGTGGAGGCCAAAACTGCCGAGTCGGCAGAAGCGACAAAAAAACCGGTTGATAAAAAGGCTCCGGCGGCTATCGAGACCGTTGAAAAAAAGGAAAAAGCGGCGCCTGCTTCACCTAAGATTATCACAAAGGTGATCAGGAAGCCTAAACCCGGGGCTCCTGCCAAAGAGGTCAAAGTGGACGACGACGACGACCTGGATTTCGATTTTGAAAAGGAATACGCTTACGATGGAGGCGCCGACGACGACGCTGAAATTGATTACAATAAGGCAGGTTCTGAAGAGCAACCGGATGTCTTTGAAGAGAGCGACGGAATGGACGACGATTTTTAGTGCCAATACCGCGCTAAAGGTTTTCATTCCCAGGGTGTCAGGCAATCTCTAATTTTTTTTCCCTATTGCCTGACACTCTTTTTTTTGAAAAAATCCTACACTCAAACCTTTTTACCCATCAACAGTCGCACCCAGAAGAGAGGATTTAGCGATTGCTTTCGCACGTCTAGGTCTGTGTACATTCGGGAAATAACATCCAGTAAAGAGCGATTCCTGGAGACCCAGCTCGCCAGCAGATTGACTAGCCAGGGTCGAGCCATCATCTGTTGCAGGCGGTAGCTGATTTCCATTTCTTTTCCCAGCACTCTGGCCACCCGCTCGTCGTAAGCTTTCATAAATTTTTCTGAAAAGTCATTGAGTTCTAAGCACTTCTGCGCCTGCTCTGCTGCGATGAAACCGCTGTAGATGGCATTGCCGATTCCCTCCCCGCTGAGCGGGTCTATCAAATGTCCGGCGTCTCCCACCAACATGAAATGATCGCCTGAAATATGCCTTTTTTTAGAACCGAGCGGCAGGCCGTAGCCGGTTATTTTGCCGACGAGTTCCGCATCCTTAAAGCGGGCGCTCAGGTGAGGATGGCTTTTGATTAGTTCGGGAAGGCTTTTCGACAGATTGTAGCGCCGTTTGCTGAGGTAATCGCTGCGCATCCCCAGACCGACATTGGCATACCCCCCCGGCAGAGGGAAAACCCAGAGGTAGCCGGGGATTATTTTTTCCAAAAAATGCAACTCGATAAACCCGTCAGGGTGAAACCCCGTCACGTTTCGATAGTAGGCCCGCACCGCTCCGGCATGATGCTTTTCGTCTTTCTCCAAACCGGCGTGGCGGCGCGAAAAATTGGAGTTGGCGCCATTGGCGACAATTAGAATTCGAGCCTCTACTTCGAATCTTTTTTCCTTGTCCGAAATTCTGTAACCCGTTTCTGTCTTCTCGTAGCTGTCAATGGATATTCCCAGGTGCAGGGCGATATTCTCCCTCCGTTTCACCTCTTCAATCAGCATTCGGTCGAAGTCTGTCCTTTTAGAAACAAAGCCCTGTTTAGGATCGCAAACGGGGTCGAAATCTGGCCGGAAAGGCACGTCAATTTCTTTGGCCTTTGGCGACACGAAACGGATCCCCCAGACGGGCGTCTGCTGCGTCACAGCCGCCTCGAAGCGTTCCACGATTGCCGGATCAATGCGCCGGAGGATAGTGACGGCTTTTCCGCTTATGGCGTCGCCGCAGACTTTATCGCGCGGGAAGACGGCCTTGTCCACTAAGACGCAGGAAATGTTTAAATGGCTGAGTTTCAGAGCAGTGGCTGCGCCGCCAGGGCCTGCGCCTACAATGCAGATATCGGTCTTTTGCATGAGTTTTCTTCCTGATAAAAAATAAAAGGGCGGGCTAAGGTAAAGGGAGATTTTAAAATTTTAGACCGAAATCAAAATGCTCCATAGAAGGGGAAACTACTTTTTGCCGCAAAATTCAGTCAGTACGCCTAAAGTGGATTTGGGATGCAGGAATCCAATTTGCATACCGTCCGCTCCTTTGCGAGCCTGCTTGTCGATGAGTCTTATGCCCTTTTCTTTCGCCTCCCGGAGAGATTCGTTGACGTCTTCCACTGCGAAGGCGAGATGGTGAAGACCCGGCCCCCGCTTTTCAATGAATTTGCCAATGGGGCCTTCGGGATCCGTTGTTTCCAATAATTCAATCTTGGTCTGTCCCACCATAAAGAACGCAGTCCTCACTTTCTGGTCGGGCACTTCCTCAATTTTATAGCACTTGAGACCCAGTGCATTTTCGTAGTACTCGATGGCCTCCTCCATGTTCTCTACGGCAATGCCGATGTGCTCTATATGCGATATATTCATTAGAAAATGCTTGTTGGATTTTTAATAGAAAAGCTAAGCTAAGTCCTTTCTCTGAAATTTGGCGTACAGGCAATTTTTCAAGATTCTCTCTGCGCTCTGAAGCCTCCCTCTCGCCATTTTGTTTTTGGGAAAATTTTTATTGGCAGTCGAAACTTTCGGAATAGAGGTTGTACTTTTACGACTCAAAATTTGAAAAGCGGTAGTAGCTCAGTTGGTAGAGCATCAGCTTCCCAAGCTGAGGGCCGTGGGTTCGAGTCCCATTTACCGCTCCCATTCTTTCCTCTCCTGTTTATTGCGATGACGTAATTTTGCGCCCTCTTAGAAAAACAAGTCGTCTCGAAATGAAATCCTCAGCGCAATCTTCGCTATACGATCTTATTATCATCGGCGCCGGCCCCAGCGGCCTCGCCTGCGCCATTGAAGCGGAAAAGGCGGAGCTAAATTATCTCGCCGTAGAAAAAGGCGTCCTCGTCAATTCTATCTTTCGCTTTCCGGCCAATATGACATTTTTCTCCACTTCGTTAAAATTAGAAATCGGCGAAACGCCTTTTATCTCTCACAGCGAAAAACCCACAAGAAGGGAAGCGCTGGAATATTACCGACGCGTATTTGAAAGCTGGAAACTGAAAGTAAAACTGTACGAAAAAGTAGAGAACCTGAGCCGGATGCCGGAAGGCCATTACCAAATTAGAACCTCGAAAGGCAGCTACCTGACGCGCAGCATAATCCTCGCCACCGGTTTTTACGATACGGAAAGACGCCTGAATGTAGAGGGAGAAGACTTGCCGAAAGTCAGGCATTTTTATGATGAAGCGCACCCCTATATCGGCCAGAAAGTATTGGTAATCGGCGCAGCCAACTCAGCCTGCGACGTCGCTTTGGAAACCTGGTCCAAAGGCGCTGAAGTGACCATGGTCATCCGAGAAGACGGCATCTATGAAAAAGTGAAATACTGGATTCGCCCCAATATTGAAAACCGAATTGCCGAGGGCAGTATCAAAGCCTATTTCAACTCGACAGTCAAAGAAATTCGTCCCCATGAAGTGGTTTTGCAAACGCCCGAAGAGGAGGTCGTTTTGAAAAACGACTACGTGCTGGCCATGACCGGCTATCAGCCTGATTATGATTTTTTTGGAAAAATTGGAATTGAATGGCAGAATGACAAAAACCGGACGCCAGTCATGAACCCCGACACTTTTGAGTCAAACCTGCCGCATGTTTATCTCGCCGGCGTCATACAGGCCGGTCTGGACACGAGCAAATTGTTCATCGAAAACACGCGCGATCACGGGAAAGTCATCATCTCCCAGATTCAGCATTTTTTGAAAAATTCAGAAGAGAAGGCTTCCCTTAGTTAGACCTGAACATATTTTGAAAAAACAGGCCAGGTGAAAGCCCCTGCTTCGCTATTCCTCCTCATCTCGCTTGCCCATCTGGTTTTCTGTTTCTAAGCGTTGGAACAGCGCTTCGACGCGGTACATCTCGTCCAGCGTGTCGTCAATATAGAATTGCAACTCTGGCATCCGACGAATTTGTTTGCCCACCCGATGCGCTAAAGCCTGTTTGAGCCGGGGATAGCTGTTTTCCATTTCCAGGATGACTTCCTGCTTATTTTCCGTATTAAAGATGCTGAGGTAGATTTTAGCAATATTAAAATCGGGCGTCATTTTTACGTTTGTCACGGTCACAAAAGGCTCCTTGCCATAAATATAAGGGCCTTCCTGTTGCAACATAATGCTGAAATTGCGCTTGATCAATTCAGCGATTTGGTTCTGTCGAATGGTTGCCATTCTGGATTAGTTTTTATTAAAAATGAAAACCTGCCGGCGTATGAATCTCCTACTTTCAAAAGTGGATTGACGCACTGCCTGCTGATAACTCATTTTTGAAAAAAAAAGATTTCAAATCTTCTGATTTTTTTTAGCTTTTGGCAAGAATCGGATTTTATTTTCAAATAACCTTGCCGCTTATGCGGACTTTGGGAAATTCATTTTAATAGTCGCCGTAGAAGCAGGAATTAAAGCCACCCGTAATCGGCATTCACAGGCAGACTAATTACTGCGATTAGCCCGCTGATTTTTAGAGAAACTGAAAGTTTGTACTTTTACCCTTTAAGGAGGCTAATCTTTAGAATCCTCATTTCTTATCTAATTTTTTCTAATTTTCAAACAAAGTGAAATGACCGATCAATCACCGTGGTTAAAAAATTATCCCAAAGGAGTGCCGGCAAATATCGATGAAAACGCATACTGCTCGCTCGTTGACTTATTGGACGACACGTCTAAAAAATTCGCCAATAAGCCTGCTTTTGCCTGTATGGGTAAGGAAATGAGTTTTGCGGAAATAGACAAATATGCAGTTCATTTTGGCGCCTACCTACACTCCAGAGGCCTGGAGCCGGGCGATAAAATTGCCCTGATGATGCCGAACCTGCTCCAGTACCCGATTGCATTGTTTGGCTGCCTACGCGCCGGATTGATCATCGTCAACACCAATCCGCTTTACACGCCTCGCGAGATGCGGCATCAGTTCACAGATGCAGGAGTAAAGGCCATCGTCATTTGTGAAAATTTTGCGAGCCACTTGGAAGAAGTGCTGAGCGACACGCAAATCAAGACGATCATCGTGACCAGCATCGGCGAACTGCTCGGCTTTCCAAAGAGACCAGTTGTCAATTTCGTGATTCGCAGGATTAAGCGCATGGTCCCCAAATACAACTTAGCCAACACCGTCTCCTTTAGAGAGGCGCTGAAACAGGGAAAGAAATTCCAGTTAAAGTCCTTCCAGCCCAATCAGGAGGACACTATCCTTCTCCAATATACGGGAGGCACCACCGGCGTTGCGAAAGGCGCAATGCTCACCAATAAAAACATGGTGGCCAATATGATGCAGATTCGGGCTATCGGCGTCATGTCTTTCAAAGAAGGCGAAGAGATAGCCCTGTCTC
The DNA here is from genome assembly GCA_964643005.1 of uncultured Saprospiraceae bacterium. Lineage (GTDB taxonomy): Bacteria > Bacteroidota > Bacteroidia > Chitinophagales > Saprospiraceae > UBA6168. The sequence goes on from CAZXQI010000020.1 coordinate 22,972, forward strand.
CGCTGCCCCTGTATCATATTTTTGCCTTTACGGTCAATGCGCTGGCTTTGTACAGCCTCGGCGCTCTGACCGTTCTCGTCGTCAATCCGCGCGACCTGAAATCGGTGATGAAGGAGTTTAAGAACTACAAAATCACCTGCATGACGGGAGTCAACACATTGTTCAATGCGCTTCTCAACCATTCTGATTTTGCCGCGCTGGATTTCAGCAGCCTGAAATTTGCTCTGGCCGGCGGTATGGCCGTTCAGAAGTCGGTAGCTGAAAAATGGCACAAGGTCACCGGCAAGCCCCTCGTCGAAGGCTTTGGCATGACGGAATCATCTCCGGTGGCCAGCGTAAACCCCTTAGACGGCTCCGGCAAACTCGGCACTATAGGTCTGCCTATCCCCTCCACCGATATGCGTATCGTGGACGATAGCGGCCATCCGCTCCCGCAGGGTGAAGTCGGCGAAATACAAATCAAAGGCCCACAGGTGATGAAAGGCTACTACAACAGACCCGAAGCCACCGCTCAAACCATCAAAGACGGCTGGCTCTCTACCGGCGACATAGGCCTGATGCACCCGGACGGCTACTTCCAAATCGTGGACAGAAAGAAAGATATGATTCTCGTCTCCGGCTTCAACGTCTATCCTAACGAAGTGGAAGACGTCGCAATCACCCACCCGAAAATTCTCGAATGCGCCGCTGTGGGCGTCCCCGACGAAAGATCGGGAGAGGTAGTGAAACTGTTTGTGGTGAAAAAGGATAATTCGCTAAGCGAAAAAGAAGTCATCGAACACTGCCGCCAGGGACTCACCGGATACAAGGTTCCAAAATTCGTCGAGTTCAGAAAGGAACTGCCAAAGACGAACGTCGGAAAAATCCTCCGCCGCAAACTGAGAGAAGAACTGGCCTAGCGGTAATTCAGTAGCCATGCTTTTCTCGGAGAATTCTCCTTTAAAAGAAACCATCGCCGGCTGGGTATTCAGTGGAAATCCAACCAAATTTCCACTGAATGCCCACTGAATTTCCTCTCCCCTCTCCATTGCCTTAAACAAAAATTAACCTTCCGCATTTGTGGCAACATCAATAACATTCCGTCTCAGGCGTTAGAAAAAGAAACTTTAAAAACAAATCATGCAAAGACTTTCGCTCGTCGTATTCCTTTCCATTTTTTCCATCGGTTTATTTGCCCAAAATCAGGCGGCAAAAGAAGAATCTGACCCAAAGGCCAAAGAGGCATTGGAGAAGATGCGCAAGAAATACTCCGCTTACCAGACCCTTGAAGCTAACTTTTCGCTGGAAATTGAAGTTCCCGAACAGCCCAAAGAAGTGCAGAAAGGGAACCTGATCCAACAGGGAGAGAAGTATCGCCTCCTGCTGAACGACCGACTGCTCGTCTCCGACGGCGAATCGAGTTGGCTGTATCTCAAAAAAAATAAGGAAGTGCAAATCAACGATGTGGACGAGGACGCCGAAGAGGGCGGCATTTCTTCCCCCAAAGACCTCTTGCGGGCTTATGAGTGGAAGGACTACCAATATGCCATCGTCAACGAGCTGACTGAAAACGGCAGGCTCGTTCAGCAAATCGAGTTCAAGCCCCTTAAAAGGGATTCGGATTTTTCAAAAATCCGACTGACCATCGATAAAAAGACTTTAGATTTAGTGAGGATCAAATCCTTCGGCAAAGACGGTTCCCGCTATACGATCATCATTGATAAGCTGACGCCCAACAAACAGGTCCCGACTTCTACCTTTACTTTTAGTAAGAGCGAGTGTCCTGATTGCCATTTTGAAGATTTGCGATTAGACTGATCTGGCCGTTTTTTTTAAAATCAAAAATGCGCACGGATGGCGGTATGTCTCCGTGCGCATTTTTATTTGTACCAATTTTTTTTAAAAAAATAACCTGCCGAAGGGATGGAAAAGGGGAAGAGAACGGGATGCTTCCGGATAGATTTCTATAAGAGACTCTGATGGAGAATCAATTTTCTGGCTCTCCGGTAAGGCCGTTTTTCCTAACTTGCTGCCCTTTGAAAACTGGGATTTGTACAAAATATAGCCATAGAAAGACCCGGCCATATTTTTTAGACAGGCTCAAAAACAGACGCTGACATGGTTAAAGACAAACGCCTCTTCCTTCTCGACGGTCATGCGCTCGTGTATCGGGCACACTACGCTTTTATCGCTCGCCCGCTGATCAATTCCAAAGGTTGGAACACCAGCGCTATCACGGGTTTTGTGCGCACGCTGGTAGATTTAATCAAACACCAGAATCCCACGCACATAGCTGTTTCTTTTGATTTGCCGGGAGGCACCTTTCGGGACGACCTGTATCCGGCGTACAAAGCCAACCGCGATGCTCAACCCGAGGACATCAGCTTTGCCCTGCCCTGGATTATGAAAATATTGGAAGCCTGGAAAATCCCCATCCTGACACTGGCGAACTATGAGGCCGACGACGTCATCGGCACTATTGCCAAGAAAGCGGAGAAAGAAGGTTTCCAGGTGTTCATGGTCACTCCGGACAAGGACTACGGCCAACTCGTCAGCTCCAATATATTTATGTATAAGCCCGGCAGACAAGGCAACGGAGTTGAAGTTATGGGCGAAAAGGAAATCTGCGAAAACTGGGGCATCGAACGGGTGGAACAGGTCATTGACATTCTGGGTCTTCAGGGCGATGCGGTGGACAATATCCCCGGGGTGCCGGGTATCGGCCCCAAAACGGCAGCCAATCTTTTGGCTGAATTTGGTAGCGTGGAAAACTTGCTCAACAACTTAGATAAGGTAAAAGGTAAAAACCAGGAACGCCTTCGGGAGTATTCTGATCAGGCTATACTCTCCAAACAACTGGCGACGATTGACACCAACGCTCCTATTGACTTTCAGGAAGAACGCTTTAATCTGGATCCCTTCGACAGGGAGGAATTGGCCGAAATTTTTAAAGAACTGGAGTTTAGAACCCTGGCCGAACAGGTGCTGGGAATGGGGAAAGCTTCTGCGTCGCCTGAAGTTAAGAGCGCTGCTGTCGGAACACAAGGCAACCTGTTTGGAGACGCTGAGCCGGCTCCCGTACGCCGTGCCGCGCCTCCGCTGCCCTCTCATTCCGTTGCGGAAAAAAACATAGAAAACACGCCGCACCGGTACCATCTCGCTGCGACAAGAGAGGAGAGAGCGGCTCTTATCGCCCAATTAGCGCAGCAGGATCAGTTTTGCTTCGATACGGAAACCACCAATATTGACGCTAATCTGGCCGAGCTGGTCGGACTTTCTTTTGCCTTCCAACCATACGAAGCCTGGTACGTTCCCGTGTCGGCCAATCGGGGAGAGGCAGAGGCCATAGTACAGGAATTCAAAGCCATTTTTGAAAATAAAAAAACGGGAAAAATCGGGCAGAACATCAAGTACGACGCTACCATTTTGAAGTGGTACGGCGTGGAATTGGAGGGGCGCTGGTTCGACACGATGATCATGCACTACCTCATTGAGCCGGAACTTCGGCACGGCATGGACTACCTCGCAGAAACTTATTTGAAATACAAACCCGTCCCCATTGAGACGCTCATCGGCAAAGGCGCCAGACAGCTCAGCATGCGGGACGTACGGGTAGAGCGGGTGGCCGAATACGCCGCCGAGGACGCCGATGTGACCTTGCAACTATTCCAATATTTTGCTCCGAAACTAAAGGAAGAAGGTTTGCAGGACTTGTACGACAAAATCGAAGCCCCCCTAATCAAAGTGCTCGTCAATATGGAATACGAGGGCATCCGATTAGACAGTGAATTTTTGAAAAAATATTCGGGTGAATTAGAAAAAGAAATCGCCAGGGTTGAGCAGAATATCTACCGCGAGGCCGGCATGCAGTTCAACATCGCTTCGCCCAAACAAATCGGAGAGGTGCTTTTTGACAGAATGAAAATCCCGTACAAGGGCGCCAAAACCAAAACCGGCCAGTATTCTACCGACGAGGCAAAGCTGACGGAACTGGCGACTGAGTACCCTCTCGTCGGAGAGATTTTGCAATACCGGGGACTGGCCAAACTGAAATCTACCTATGTGGATGCGCTGCCCATGCAGGTAAACCCCAAAACGGGGCGGATACACACTTCCTTCAACCAGGCTTTGGCGGCTACGGGAAGGCTGAGTTCCAACAATCCCAATTTACAAAATATCCCCATCAAAACTCCGCAGGGCGCCAAAGTTCGGGAAGCCTTCATTCCGAGAGATGAAAACCATGCGCTACTCTCTGCCGACTATTCGCAGATTGAATTGCGCATCATCGCCGAAATCAGCGGCGATGCGGCCATGCTCGAAGCCTTTCAAAAAGGCCAGGATATCCACCGGGCTACCGCTGCCAGGGTTTACGGCGTTCCCTACGACGCCGTGACGAGCGACCAGCGCCGCAATGCGAAAACGGTGAACTTCTCCATCATCTACGGAGCCGGCGCCACCAATGTCTCCCAGCAACTCGGCATAAAGCGACCGGAAGCGAAAGAGTTGATCGATACCTATTTTCAGCAGTATCAGGGCCTGAAGGGATACATGGAAAAGACGGTGAAATCTGCCCGCGAAAACGGCTACGTCAAGACCCTGCTGGGTCGCCGCCGATACCTGCGGGACATTGATAGCCGCAATTCGTTGGCCAGAAGCAACGCTGAACGGGTCGCCATCAACACGCCCATCCAGGGTACGGCAGCCGACCTTATCAAAATTGCGATGATTGACATTCAAAAGGCGTTGGCAGAAAAAAACCTGAAGACTAAAATGATCTTACAGGTACACGACGAACTGGTGTTTGATGCGCCAAAAGAGGAGGTCGAAATCGTCAAACCCATCATTTCTGATTTGATGAGAAATGCCATTCCCGACCTGAAGGTTCCGCTTTTAGTGGAAATTGGAACGGGGAAAAACTGGCTGGAGGCACATTGATAAACGAGCTTGATTGCGTCTTATATCCTGGCTATTCACGCTCGGCTGAGGTTATTCGGTTTGGCGCGCGGTTTCTACAGATGATTTTTGACGAAGGAGAAAACCAGTCCAAATTCACTTCGGACTTAAACCAAACTACCCCCACATTCATCTCTCATCATCTCTCATTCATCACTAAAAACTCATCATTCAGGCAAGTCTAAGTCTTCAACTTTTCCACTTAAAAGTCTCCATCATTTTTAACACGTCTAACTTCATAAAATCGTACATCGGCGCCAGGCTGTCGGGATTTGGCGGAGTGTAGAAGTACAGCGCTCCCCGAAAAAAGTGCTTTTGCTCTAAGGTGTCCATTACAAAAAACTGATATTTAGAAGCCACAGGACCATCTACTTCAAACAGCATTCCCTTCACGTTATTCTGGCGATTGATAAAGGGCGTTTCCTCGATGTAGCTTGCCTTTTTGTTGTGCCAGTCTGTCATCTTGAAAGCGTCGGATTTCAGCTTGCCGGCGGGGCTTTGTTTGGTTACTTCAGCGTAGCTGCAATGGATTTTGCAGTTTAGGGAAGGCACTTCGACATTGAACCAGCAGGGATGTTCCGGTTTTTCATCAAAAAAGGTCGTGTCCTGCCGGATCACGGCGTATTGGGGATAATCAAACGTAAAATCGCAATAAGCTTCCGTGAAAGGTCGGTAGGCTTTTTCGGGATAGACCACCCTCGGATAAGCCCTGGGTTTGGGAGTCAGGATGGCTTCGTCGCAGGAACTGAAAGAAATTAGGACGAGAAAGAAGAAAGCTAAGAATCTCATGTCAATATTTTAGCCAAACGGAAACGAGCCGTTTTCAGGTGCGAAAACGGCTCGTCAGAGAACATGTTGTTTATCGGTTAAAATTAGAACGGTAGATCGTCTGTGTTCCCATCGCTTGTTGGAGGCTCGGATACAGCAGGTGGAACATCGCTTCGGCCGGCAAAGCTGCCTTGTTCGTCTGCCGCTGATGGGAAGTTGCCGTCTTCCCTCTTGTCTAAGGAACGGATAACAAATGCAACGACTTCGGAAATATACTTATCCTGCCCTTCTTTATCCTGGTATTTCCGGTGTGTGAGTTTTCCTTCAATGTAAACTAATGAACCTTTTTTCAGAGTCTTTTCAGCTTTTTCTGCCAGCATTCGCCAGGCAATTACAGTGTGCCATTCCGTCATTTTCTGCCACTCTCCGTTTGAGTCCTTGTAGTTTTCGTTGGTAGCCACTGCCAGTTTTGCGACTACTGCGCCGTTGTCAAGTCGGCGGACTTCAGGGTCTCTGCCCAGGTTTCCAATTAATGTAACTCGGTTTACCATAGCATTTGAATTTGAAGGTTAATTTTCTCATACATCACGTCTTGCGCAGTGAAGTGTATGCTTAGCTAAATGAGTTCTAAAGGTAAAATTTTTTGTTTGAAATACAAGTCTATTATCTTAGGAAACGCAAAATTCCCCAATTGGCTCTTTTCAATCGGAATCCAGCCCCCTTCAGGGGCGTGAAAATCTTCCTCCACTTCGATTTCCCAAAACATGGCGACGATTTGCCTGTGCGTCAATTCCTGCCTGATGGGCGCTGAAATGTGCAGAATCCGGCATTCGCTTTTTCCTAACCATTTCTTCCAAAGCTCGCTCTTTGTTACTTCGCTTCGATTTCCCGGCAGGCTGTCCGTTTCTATAAGCGGGTATTCGTAGAGATTCCGCCAGATGTCTTTCCCCGTTCTTTTTTTTATAAATAAGCGGCCTTTCTGTCGGATGACCAGGTAGTTGAAAAAACGCCGCCGCTTTTCGATTTTCTTTGATTTGACGGGGAAGTCCTCCACTCTTCCCAGATGGAATGCTTCGCAATGATTCTTCAGCGGGCAGCTCGCGCATTTTGGCGCTGTTGGCGTGCAGTGCGTCGCTCCAAAATCCATGATAGCCTGATTGTAATTTCCCGGCTGGGATTTGTCCAGCAGTTCATCGGCTAAGCGGGCAAACAGCTTCTTCCCTTTCGTCGCATCAATTGGCTCTGCGCTACCGAAGTAGCGACTCAGCACCCGATAAACGTTCCCGTCCACCACCGCATGAGGCAGGCCGAGCGCAAAAGAGGCCACTGCGGCAGCCGTGTAATCGCCCACTCCTTTCAGAGAGCGAATGCCTTCGTAAGTATCGGGGAACTTTCCTCCCAATTCACCGGCGATGAAACGGGCTGCCTCGTGCAGGTTCCTGGCTCGGGAGTAATAGCCCAGGCCCTCCCACATTTTCATAAGCTCATCTTCCGGCGCACGAGCCAGACTGCCGACGTCTGGATATTTTTCTCTAAACTTTTCAAAATAAGGCAGCCCCTGTTCCACCCTGGTCTGCTGCAAAATGACCTCCGACAGCCAGACTAAATATGGGTTCTTTTCTCCCTTCCAGGGCAGTGGACGCTCATGGCCGGCAAACCACCGAAGTAGGTTTTTTGTAAAAGAAAGTTTTTTATCCTCTGATTGCGACATACCCTTATCTGCGCTAAGACTCATTTGAAGTTTCCTTGTCCGCCTTTTTTCCAAATTTTTTAAAAATAAAATAAAGTGAATTTTGCGAAGGTAGGAGGAATCAATAAAAACCATCAGGGCGCACAGGCGTCGGTCTGGCGCAGGTTTTATAGTTTTGGAAAAATAAAAGAACCGTTTTTTTCCTTTTTTAATAACCCTGACAAATGCTTCAGTTTTTCGGTATCCGTCATCATGGGCCAGGTTCAGCGAGAGCTGTCTTAAAGGCTCTGGAAGCTAATCCGCCCGATTGCCTGCTCATCGAAATACCCGCCGATGCCGAATCTCTGTTGAGCGAAATGGGTGGGGCTGAAACTGAAAACTCCGGGCAAAATGAGAAAGCCGAAAGCCAGTTGAACCCGCCTGTCGCCATGCTCCTCTACGATCCCAAAGATTTGAGCAGGGCGAGCTATCTACCCTTTGCCTCTTTTTCTCCCGAATGGGCGGCCATGCAGTTTGCCATTATGCGCCAGATTCCTTTGCGTTGCATGGATCTTCCGATGGAACTGAATTTTGCATTGGACGCACAGGAAAAAGAAAACTCCCTGCCCGAGCTATTTGCTCCGGAAGGCTCCGAAGAAAGATCTCCAAGAGAAAATCTGCTTCGCTTAGATCCCATGGCGCAACTGGCCCAACTGGCAGGCTACGCGGACAGCGAGCGCTGGTGGGAAGTTAGCTTTGAAAGTTCCGATAATGAGTCGGAAATTTTTACCGCCATTTTAAATATGACGGCCGCCCTGCGGGAAGGGACTGTGGAATCTCCCCGGACGCTGCTCAGGGAAGCGTATATGCGCCAGGCAATCCGAAAGGCCGTGAAGGATGGGTTTCAGGATATCGCTGTCATTTGCGGCGCCTGGCACCTGCCCGCCCTGCACGACTGGGAGAAGATAAAGGCAACCCGCGACGCCGGCCTTTTAAAAGGAATTAAAAAAATAAAAACCTCTGCCACCTGGATCCCCTGGAGTTACGACCGCCTGACTTTTCAGAGCGGCTATCCGTCCGGCGTCATTTCCCCGGCCTGGTATGAATTGCTTTTTTATCATAGGCAGGAGGCGGCCACCCGATGGATGATTCAGGTGGCCAAAATGTTCAGGGAAGAAGACCTCGACGCCTCCTCCGCCCATGTCATTGACGCCATCCGGCTGTCGGAAACTCTGGCTAAGCTGAGGAGGCTGGCCATCCCTGGCATCGCTGAGTTAAAGGAGGCGGCAGTCGCTGCAATCTGCGAAGGCAGTACGGAAAAATTGGAACTCATTGAGCGCAAATTGATTACCGGCAACAAGGTCGGCAGCGTGCCGGACAGGATACCAGCCGTGCCTTTGCAAAGGGATATTGAACAGGCCGTCAAATCTGCCCGCCTGACAAAATACTGGGAAAATACAGATGAGGAATGGCTCGGCGCCACTGCCGCCAATCCGCAGGGAGGCATTGACCTGAGGGAGGAATCGGGCAGGCTGAAAAGCCATCTTTTGCATCGCCTCAACCTGCTCGGCATTCCCTGGGGAAAATTGGTAGAGCTAAATCGCCACCAGTCGGCAGGCGGCTTTAAGGAGTTTTGGAAAATGAAATGGGCGCCCGAATTCTCTATTTACATCATAGAAAAAGGCGCCTGGGGCAATACAGTGGAAGAAGCCTGCGTGAATTTTCTGACCCAAAAGGCCACGGAAGTGTCGGCGCTGCCCGAGTTGACGCAACTCCTTCGGGATACGCTGAACGCCGAACTTCCCAATGCTTTTGACCTGCTGCTGCGCCGGCTCGAAAACATCGCCGCCTTGGCGACCGACGTTTATCACCTCATGGACGCCCTGCCGCCATTGGCGCAAATTGTCCGCTACGGCAATACCAGGGGGACGGAGGTCGGGGCAGTGGAACAATTGGTGCAGCATTTAATACCGCGCATTTGTATCGGGCTGCCCGCTGCGGCGACGCAACTCAACGAAGAGGCGTCCGAAGAAGCATTGGACAAACTCATGGCTACGCATCGGGCGCTGAGCCTGTTAGACGACGGAAACTTTTTTGAGCAATGGTTCCAAACCCTGAAAGCTATTGCCGACAACCCCCGAATTAATGGCCGGCTCAGCGGCGCCTGCACCCGGATTTTATTGGATAAAAAGATTCTGAACGAAGCGGAAGCCACTACCCGAATGCGATTTGCCCTCTCATCCGCTACGGCTCCTTTGGCGGCTGCTCAATGGTTGGAAGGCTTCTTACTGGGGAGCGGCTTGGTATTGCTGCACAACAATTTACTTTGGAACCTATTAGACGCCTGGGTGGACGACCTCAATGAGGAAAACTTCAAGGACATCCTGCCTATCTTACGGCGCACCTTTTCCCGTTTTTCTCAACCCGAAAGGGAACGGATGCTCAACCTGGCAAAGCAGGGACGGCCTGCTTCGCCCGAAGGCAACAATACCCCAGACTTTGATGAGGAACGGGCGGCAGTCGTGCTGCCGATGGTAAAAACTCTGCTCGGAATCAATTGAAGGAAGGAGTTTTTCCCAACTTTAGAAAGCAAGAGCAATTTCGCTTTGGCGTCCTGGCCTCCCACCTCTCCCGATAGAGAGGCTTTGAAATCGCCAGAAGAACTCGTTCCCGATCCTTCGGAGGGGTCAGGGGAAGCCGCCCCGCCATGAGGAAAGCAAAAGGAATTTCACCATTTCATATCCTCGTCAATTTCTTCCAAATCCTGTTTTCCGTATTGTTTTTTAGTGGCTATGCGTTGCCGCTGCCGTTCTAAGACGAGTCTTGCCAGCGCTATATTGGCGGGTTCCGGATTTTGAGGAGAAATGGCGACATGGATTTTGGATTCGGCTACGTCGTTGCGATAGAGAAGGCTGAGCAGGTACTCCATATTGTGCTCAATGAGCCAGGCGATGCGGTCGCTGAGCATCTGAAAAAGCTCCTCCCCGGAAGGGGGCTTTTCCTGGTCGGAAGGCGCGAGTTCGAAATCTCTGAAAATGAGTTCAGTGGCGGTTTGATCCATACAAAGTATTGAGTAAAAGCGGATTATCCGGTCTGGGTATTTAGAAAAGTCAGCACGTCGTCCACGTAATTCCGTTCGTTGGAAAGTCTGGGCACTTTGTGCTGTCCACCGAATTTTCCTTTGGTTCTCATCCAATTGTGAAAAGTATCCGGTGGGAGGGCCTGTAGGCGCAACGGCTCTAAAGCGAGGTTTTGGTATCGCTTAGCTTCGTAGTCAGAATTGATTTGCTGAAGATTTTTATCGAGCAGACGGGCAAAAAGTTGCAGGTCTTTCGGCTCTTTCTCAAATTCTACCAGCCATTCATGGCCGCCTTTGCCGGAGCCTTTAAAATAAACCGGCGCTACGGTGTATTCCAATACTATCGCTCCGGTGGCGTTACAGGTCTGCGCCAAAGCCCTGTCCGTATTCTCGACCATCACCTCTTCTCCAAAGGCATTGACAAACTGCCGGGTGCGGCCGGTAATTTTTACTTTATAAGGCGAGACGGAAGTGAACCTCACCGTATCGCCTGGCGTGTATCGCCAAAGTCCCGCATTGGTGCTGATGACGACAGCGTAGTTTTTTCCTACTTCGACCGCTTCGAGCGGAATGGCTTTCGGGTACTCCCGATGCCATTCTTCGACGGGCAAAAATTCGTAGTAAACGCCGTTGTCCAATAGCAGTAGCATGCCATTGGCAGAAAAGTCATCCTGAATGGCGAAGAAGCCCTCGCTGGCATTGTAGATTTCCTGATAGCTGACTTTTTCCGAAGGTAGAAACTGGCGGAACTGCTCCTGGTAGGGCGTGAAGCTCACGCCTCCGTGGATGTACGCCTGCAAATTGGGCCAGACTTCCAGTATGTTCGACTTGCCGGTAAGCTCCAGAATACGGCGGAAAAGCACGACCGTCCAGGTGGGCACACCGCCCAGCATCACCACGTCTTCTTCTTTGCATACTTCCGCCATCCGCTCGATTTTTTTTTCAAAATCGGGCAGGAGGGCGGTATTCAGATCAGGTGTGACGAACGGGCGAACGAGAGACGACATTTGGCTAATCATTACCGCCGAAACGTCGCCTATCATTGTTTTAGGGAAAGGGTCGAAGCGGCTAAGGCTGCCGCCCATGAGCAGACTGCGGCGTCTGAATAGCTCTGCATCAGGCCGCTGCCGGTAGAAGAGTGCGGTCGTGTCCCAGGCGCCTCCTCTGTGGCAGTATTGTAGGTTTTGGCTGCTGACGGGGATAAATTTGCTTTTGTCATTTGTGGTGCCTGAGGATTTGGAAAAGTACCGGATACGACCATTCCAGAGGATATCCTTTTCTCCGTGCATCATGCGCTGGATAAAGGGCTTTAGCGATTCGTAGTCTTGTATGGGAATGCGGTTGGCAAACTGACGATGCGATTTGATGCTCCTGAAATCGAACTTCCTGCCCCACTCCGTATCCCTGGCGGCGAGCAGGAGTCTGTCCAGCCACTCCTGCTGTACCAGGTGAGGCGAGGCCATGTAGCGCCTGATTCGACGCATGCGGAAGCGTAGGTATTGGTGAACCAGACTATTGGTCAGTTTTCGCATGACAATTAGTTTTGTGCGCAGTGAAGCCGGCAGCGAACTTTCTATCTGGTAAAAATATAAAATCCCGACAGCCCTGAAAGTAATTTCTCTCAATACGCCTGAAAGTCGTCTAAAATACAGTCGGATGGCGACATACTTACTTTGTCTTTTAGAATAGAATTTTGAGGGAACGCCATTTGGGGTCAGGCGCCGAATGCCTGTAAAACGGCGATGTAATGACCGGCTGTGCCGGCTAAGACGAAAATATGCCAGTAGGCATGGCTATACCGCATTTTTTTACGGGTATAAAAAATGACGCCGGAGGTGTAGAAAAAACCGCCAATGCCAATCCAGGCGAGCACTTTCCAGCCCATGAGCGGCCAGACATCCGGCAGGATAAAGACGAACATCCAGCCCATGAAAAGGTATAGCAGCAGCGACAATTTCTCCCATTTTCCAATGAAGAACAGCTTGCCCAGAGCGCCAATCAGCAGCAGCCCCCACAGAGTGGCCAGATAAATCCAGCCTTTTGGATTGTCCATGTACCGGATGATGAATGGCGTGTGGGTACCGGCAATGAGGAAGTAAATGGCGACATGATCAATCTTGCGACAAAGGCGCTTGGGGCCGGGTCGGTGAACGCTGTGGTAAATGGTGGAAGCCAAATAGAGAATGAACATCGAAAATCCAAACAGAGCCACGCCCCACACCTGGCGCTGCGATGAATCGGCTGTGAGCGCAACCTTTAATAAAAAAGGAATGCCGAGGATAGACAAAACCACGCCCAAGCCGTGAATGATGGCGTTGGCCTTTTCTTCCTTGTAGTATCGTTCAGGTGGAATTTGCGACATGCTCTGCCTTTTGGAAGCAAATATCGGATAATTGAGAACAAACTGAGGAACAATGGACAGAGCGGTGATTTGTCAAAAGAATGACGGGCTTCATAGATTTACTATCTTTCCGAAAATCTATTTGTCATTACCTTTGGCGCTCTTTTCAATAGCTATTCGACGGCTCTGGCGACTCCCCATCCCTTTGTCTTTCCAAAATTCAATGCGGATGAATAGCGCAGAAGCATGAAGTTTTAGTTGTTGAAATGCGCCTCGCAAATCAAATACTTTTTTTAACTGCATTAAAAAAGATTCCAACATGAAAAGACTCCTGATTCTTTTTCTGTCACTTTCCTTCCTTTGGAGTTGTGCCCCAAAACAATATTCGGCTATCATCTTACCGGAAACGGAATTTCGCCAGTTGGACACCTTAGTTGTTTCAGCGCCGGGCAGGGTGGACAGTTCGATTGAGCCAGAAAGCTACTCTCTGCCGATTTATAATCCCAGCCAAAAGCGGGAACTGGATCTGATCCATACCAAACTCGACCTGCGATTCGACTGGGAAAAAGAACAAGTGCTTGGAAAGGCAACGCTAACCATAAGACCCTACTTCTACTCAACGGACAGGGTGGTTTTGGACGCTAAAAATTTTAAATTCCACAGGATTCAGTTTGAGGGTCAGAACAGCCCGCTGAAATACGACTATGACGGCCAACAGGTTTCCATTGATTTGGGTGGAAAATTTAACCGGACACAGGAGTTTAAACTCTATATTGAATACACAGCCACCCCAAAAGAGACTTCTGGCAGTAGCGCCATTAGCTCTAACAGAGGTTTGTTTTTCATCAACCCAGGAAAAGAAGACCCTAACAAGCCTCAGCAAATCTGGTCTCAGGGCGAGACGGAGTACAATTCCAGTTGGTTCCCTACCATTGATAAACCCAACGAGCGCTGCACCGGAGAAATCACTTTGACGGTGGAAGACCGCTTCAAGACTCTTTCTAACGGCCTTTTAGTTTCTTCTAAAAAAAATAGCGACGGTACTCGCACCGACTACTGGAAAATGGATCTGCCGCACGCTCCCTATCTCTTCATGATTGCCATTGGGGAATACGCCGTTGTAAAAGATACCTGGAACGGCATTGCCGTGGATTACTATGTGGAGCCGAAGTTCAAAGAATACGCGCGGGACATTTTCCCTCACACGCCGGAGATGCTTCAGTTTTTCTCCGATTTAACAGGCGTTCCTTACCCCTGGCAGAAGTTTTCTCAGATAGTGGTTCGAGACTACGTATCCGGCGCCATGGAAAATACGACGGCTGTTGTTTTTGGCGAGTTCGTGCAGCGGACGAAGCGGGATCTCGTGGACAATCTTAGCAACGAAGGTATTGTGGCGCACGAAATGTTCCACCACTGGTTTGGAGATCTGGTTACCTGTGAAAGTTGGGCCAACGTCACTTTAAATGAAGGCTTTGCCAATTACAGCGAATACTTGTGGACGGAGCACAAGCACGGCAAAGACGAAGCGGACTTTGGGCGCAGCCAGGAATTGAAAGGCTACTTACAGGCAGCTTCCAGCGGCATCCATCCGCTGATCAATTTCGGCTACAAGAACAAGGAAGACATGTTCGATTCGCACAGCTACAATAAAGGCGGACTGGTTCTTCACATGCTCCGCAACTACGTGGGCGACGAAGCTTTCTCCGCCAGTCTGAAGAAATACCTGGCCGACAATAAATTTACAGCAGTAGAAGGCCACGAACTTCGCTTAGCATTTGAAGCCGTGACCGGCGAAGATCTCAACTGGTTCTTTAACCAGTGGTTCTACGAGCAGGGTCAGCCTGAGTTGAATGTAGATTATGATTACGATGACGATACCCACCAGGTCATTGTCTATGTCGAGCAGATTCAGGACCCTACTGAGATGCCGCCTATTTTTGAATTGCCCTTAGCCATAGACTTATATTCAGGCGGCAAGGCTATTCGGCACAACATCAGAATCAACGAGCGCAGGCAGGTCTTTAAATTTAATGTAGACGAGGATCCAGACCTGATCGTGTTTGACGCCGACGGCGTTTTATTGGGAAAAATCAATGAGGAAAAAAGCCTGAAGGAATACATTTTCCAGTACGAGCACGCCAACAATTTTATCCACAGGATGAATGCCTTAGACGAGATTTCAAACAGCGATGCGCCTATCGCCCAAACAGTTTTGAACAAAGCGCTGAGCGATAAATTCTGGGCTTTCCGCCTACAGGCCATTAAGAACGTCGAGTTGAACGACCAAAACAGCGCCCTGATCGCCGCCATGGCTGAAAGCGATCCACATTCCAACGTTCGCGTTGTCGCTCTGTCAAAACTTGCCGAAACCGGAGATAAGAAATATGCGCCGTTAGTAGCCAGAGTGATTGAAAAAGACCCCGCTAACAAGGTCGTTGCTTCAGGACTGGGCGCCCTTCTGGGACTCGACAAAGAGGCTGCCCTCAAAATGGCTAAAAAGTTGGAGAAGGAAGATAGCGAAGGCCTGATAACAACCGTTGCAAGTATTTATGCAGAGGCGGGCGATCCGGCTAATCTGCCATTTTTTGAAGAAAAATTTGATAAAATAGGCGGGTATGCACAATTCAGTTTCCTACAGGAGTACGCAAAGCTGGCGGCAATGGCGGATGAAAACGGCATGCTGCGGGCAGCAAATAAGATAAAAACTCTCGCTACCAGCTCGCAGAACATGTTTTGGATACGCTACATGTCCACCAAGATAATCAACGACCTCCACGCAAGTCTGGTAGAAAGAATGGAGGCCGAACCAGATGCGGGAAAGCTTGCCAATATGTTGGCAAAGGACAGGGAAATCGTGGACATCATCCAATCCATTAAAGCATGGGAAACGGACGAGCGAGTGAATAACATGTACCAGGGCTTCCCGGATCCTTCGGTAGAGAGGGATTAAAAAAAAGGATGCT
>CAZXQI010000021.1:0-38612 GCA_964643005.1 uncultured Saprospiraceae bacterium
TGGTGGGCTTCTTCCTCAGTATATGCCTCCCTGTATACCCATTTGCGAACCAGGTGTTCAGTTGTCTTGTGTAATTTGGACGGAAATGGTATTTGATCCGGCATAGAAAGCAAACCATGCAGGGTTATTTAAAACGTATTGATTGGGGTTGCAGCCTGGTAAGGGCGATGAAGGCTGACTGACTCCAAGCGTTGCGCAATAGCCATCCAGGTTCTCACATAAAATGGGCGCATTCTGGCAATAGCTGGTAGGGTTTGGGAAGTTGGGCGGAGGGCATTGTGCCCGAATGTTTTGATAAATAAACAGGAGGGGGAGTAGCAGGAGTAAACGCAATAATTTCATACTATAATGAAGGTTTTAAATGCCTTGTCATTCCAGAATACCCTGGCGACTTATTTAGAATGCTGCTTCATTTGTTTTGGAGATATGGCTAGGTTGTTTTAGGAATTTGAGGGAGAGTGCAAAATGACAATCGTCTTCCGGGCAGAAGCGCAAAATCGTACTGGATTTTTGCAAAAAAAATAAAAAAATACGGATAGTCAGCCAATAAACAAACTATTCCGGTTTTTGAGCAAAAAAAGCTTTTTTAGTAGCTCTGTTTTGCAATTCCGCAGTTTACCTTCTTATAAAAAAATGAACGGGCTGTTTTGATTTTTACAGTCTGTTGAGATTCAAACAGCTAAGCGGTGCAGGTATCTGGCAAAGTCCGACTCATTGAAAGCGGCTTTCCAAATTCTCAATGCTAAGTTTGATTCTAAAGGGTGAGTAAACTAACTATTCATCCTCTTCCACATTTCCAGGGTTCGCAAAATGCCGCTGACCGTATGTGGGTGCAGAAATTCTCCATTTAAAAGCATTTTCTCCACTTCCTCTAAGGGCATTTCATGCACACGGATATCTTCTGCATCGTCGAGCTCCTGGGACTGCACCAACTCTGCATCCAGGGCGAGATAGTGGTGGACGTAGCTGTCCATAAATACCGGATTGGCGGCGACATTGCCGGCGTAATGCCATTCTCTGGCTACGTATCCCGTCTCTTCGAGCAGTTCCCGTCGGGCTGCCTGCTGGTGGTCTTCGCCATCGTCCACCATGCCTCCGGGCAATTCTAAAATATAGGCGCCAATGCCGAAGCGGTAATTGTCCACCATGACTGCCCTGCCGGTTTTGGTCAGCGCCAAAACGGTGACGGAGTCGTTTCCACTGAGGACAAAAACATTGATTTCTTTTTCGTTGACGGGGTTGATGAGATAATCGGCGCGGGCTTTAAACAATCGCAGATCGGCGATTTCTTCCGAGCCTAAGCGCTTCCATGTATGCGTCTTGTCTTTCACGAAAATTTATTTTTTGAACAAAAACAGGTCTATGAGTAGAACTCCTTTTAAAAAATATTACCTATTGTTTCAAAAGGTTTTTGCCAGGTGAGCCAGATTGTTGTCGCTGTTGAGGCCAGCCTTTTGAGAGGAGGAAGAAAGTGCTGTTTTGATTTCAGAAACTATTTCCAATTTATTCTTTTAAAAAAAAAGCGCCGAAGAATCAGCGCTTTTTCTCAAAAAACTATCTATCAAATTAATTATTGAAAAGGTTGTCATAGGAAGAACTGCCGCTGCTCCTCGTTTGCTTTTCCGGCCTTTCTGCCGACTGGTTCAAATCCAGCATATCGTCAATGGAAGACGATTTTGGATTGAGCAGCATCAGGGAACTTTTCTGCTCCCATTGTTCCAGCATCTTCAGGCCTTCTTCCTGGAATATCCCCTGCTGCAGGTCAATGGAATTCATAAAGTTAGCAGACATTTCCATGAAGCGCTCCATCTCTCCCACTTTGGTCGCAACGTCGTCGGCGATGTTTTCCAATGCCGAATCGAACATTGCCCGTTTGTCGGGGTCGCCGGAGATGACGCTCATGGCAGACTTCATGGCCGAGTGCGAAGTGCGGATGACCTTGCGCTCCTGCTCTTTCAGTTTGACCTGGTCTTTAGTGTCTTCCAACAGAATTTCTGAGTTCTTGTACATCTTATCTAAGATCCGGTAGAGAACCTCCATTTTGCTGAATAACTCCTGGTATTTTCCATTGGTTTCCTTCAGACGGGCAGCTTTGCGGGTAGCCAGAATGACCTGGTCTTCCTGGTTTTGCTGCCTGGCGGCGCTGGCCAGTTTCATGTTGTTTTCAATCTCTTTTTGGTTTTCCTGCATCAGCGTGTCCATCTTGCGAATCTGCCCTTTGAGGTTGCCGATTTGCTTACCCATTTTGCTGAGGTTGTTTTGCAGGTCTTCTACATAGCTTTTCAGGATGCCGATGGGATCAATTTGCACGAAGAGTCCGGTCATCCATCGCATAGCGCTTTTGTACATGTACCAGATGAGATTGCGCATCTTCGGGTCGAAGACCATATAGAGGAGCGCCGCTAATACCATGAGCATCACCACGAGCATGATGGTGTTCTGAGCCAGTGCAATCAGCGCAGGCAGATAAGTGACGAAGAGGAATCCCGCGCCTGCCAGCAGGGCAATCAGGAAAATAGCGCCGGCCACGCCTTCGGGTCGCTTCCAGAAAGTTTTCTTGTCATAAGACGGAGGTGCAATATCAGACATGAGTAATTGTATTTTATTTTTTAAAAATAAGTTAGACGACTAAATGCCGTCCAGGGTGCAAAGTAAAGCCGAAAGTATTGATTTTTATTTGGCTGATACTTCCCTCAGGTGAAAAATCAGACAAACAGCTACTTAGCTTCCATAAATCTCCTTTTTGGAGGCCTTCAGGGTGTTCATCAATAAAGACATGACGGTCATGGGGCCTACGCCGCCGGGAACAGGCGTGATGAAACTGCACTTAGGCGCCACGTTTTCGTAATCCACATCTCCGACTAATCGGGAGCCGCTCTTTGCAGAAGGGTCTTCTATCCGATTGATGCCGACGTCAATCACAACAGCGCCTTCTTTTACCATATCGGCAGTGACGAAATTGGCTCTGCCGATGGCCGCCACGATGATATCTGCCTGCCGCACTATGTCGGGCAGGTTGCGGGTGCGGCTGTGCGTAATCGTGACGGTGCAGTCGCCCACTTTGCCCTTTCTCGAAAGCAGGATAGCCATAGGCGTCCCGACAATATTGCTGCGGCCAACGACAACGGCGTGCTTGCCGGAAGTTTCCACTCCGTACCGCTCCAACATGGTGACGATGCCGAATGGCGTGGCGGGAAGATAACTGGGCAGACCCAAAGCCATGCGACCAAAGTTGACGGGGTGAAAACCATCCACATCTTTTTTCGGATCTATGGCCAGCGTGATTCTTTCTTCGTTGATGTGCTTTGGCAGCGGCAATTGCACGATGAATCCGTCAATGTCGGCGTCGTCGTTCAGCCCCTGTACGATTTCAAGCAGGGCGGCTTCTGAAATAGTCCCTTCCTGACGAACCAGTGTAGATTTAAATCCCGCCGCTTCACAGGAGCGAACTTTGTTGCGGACGTAAACCTGGCTGGCAGGGTCGTCGCCTACCAATACGGCGGCGAGATGAGGAGCCTTTCCCCCACTGGCTTTGATGGCTGCTACCTCTGCTGCCAGTTCTTGTTTGATTTGTTCGGCGAGTTGTTTCCCGTCAATAATCGACATTGCTATAGTTTAGGTTTTGTTAGATAGAATTTCCAGAAAGACCTAATGGATTCATTCAGCAGCTCTTTGGAAAAACAGGGGCGCAAAGTTAAAAAAATGAGAGAGAAGAGAGATACTTAGCCGCTGAAAACCGCTACTGGAACATTTCGGATTTACCAGCCTCAGACTCTGACGGCAGAGGGAAATTTGACCATTAGTAATTGCAAACTCTTGCTAATGACAAAATAGAGATAGCCTTCAATTTTACTTTGGATACCCAGCCTGTTGCTCGTCTGTCGAATGAAAATACTGTAGATATTCCAAAGAGAGGGTTGTTTGGGGTCTCCCGATAGAAAGCCGACGACGGGATTGATGCTTAGTCCCAATCCTCCGGAATCAGGAGCGAGTTGTAGTTCCACCGCTATCCTGGTATTGGAATGAACCCAGTCAATAAAAGCTTCGTCTTCCACCTGGCGGTAGTTTTTGAATAATTCCCACAAGGCAGCATGATACGAGACGAAGTCCATTTTGTGATGGTCAAAATCTTTTTGGAAGAGACCCCTCGTGTCTTCGGAGCTCTGGATATTGGCGCTGGCGGATGTTGTGTTTCGGTATTGCGACTGCCAGTCGTCAAACAGGAATTGGAAGAACTGTTGCGCTTCTTCTAACTTCATTCCGATAGCGTATGCCAGGCTCAGATGCAGCCTGATGGCGGTATTGAACATATCCCAAAAAGTCCAGTCCTCAGTCTTGTCGCGGAGTAGTTTTAGAATAAAAAGAGAGGAAGCCTGAAATTGCTCTTCGCAAACAGAGGAAGTATAGCCTTCGAACATAGGCTGGCGTTTGGAGTATTGAAAAAAAATTCCGGTGGCATTTTTCGAAGATTCATCTGTATCTGGCGAATGGTAAGGGTAGAGAGTGGGGGAGGGGTGCGACTCAAGATACTGTTGGAAATGTTCGTGGAGGTTGGGTTTGAGCAGGTGCTCAAGTATATAGGTATTGCCTTTAAAATACAGGCAGATATGGGGCCTGGGCGCATGGTTTCTTTCAAAATAGAACATCTCGACAATGCCGGCCCGACTGATAACGTC
The DNA here is from genome assembly GCA_964643005.1 of uncultured Saprospiraceae bacterium. GTDB lineage: Bacteria > Bacteroidota > Bacteroidia > Chitinophagales > Saprospiraceae > UBA6168. The sequence continues at coordinate 4,677 of CAZXQI010000021.1, forward strand.
CGTGTAAGGTTTCACGGCTTTGGCCAGAAACTCATCTAATGGCTCGCTGTAATACAGGCAAACCTTTAACCAGTCAGATGTTGAATGGTGGGTCATTAGATTTAAGTATTCTTTTCTGAGCGACGAAATCAGACCAGTGAATCTGAGCTGAGTGGTTAGCCAACAGGGTGTCCACTGGCTACATTCTTTTTAAAAAGAAAATCGGTTGAGGGAGAGAAAAAAGAAAAACACCTTTCCTGATGCTACGCCGGAAAAGGTGTTTTGTTTCATTTAAAATAAAAAAATACGACGGAAGAACCGCCCCTCGAATTGCTTCCTAAAACGGAATTTAATTGTTGACAAAAATCTTCCCGTGCATCACGCCAAATTCACCATTGGCCTGAAGCAGATAGAAGCCGTTGGGCAAATTGCCGGTCAAAATCTCTGCATCGCCAGAGGATAGGTTTTCTAAGCGAACCAGCTCCCCGTTGAGGCTGAACAGACGGACAGCTCCCGGAGCCGGGAGGTTTTTGATGAATACCCTGTCGCCTGCCGGGTTGGGGAAAATGCTCAACTCGCCCGCATCTTTCCAGGTAGTAGCCACCGGCGCATTGCCGATTTGCTGGTATTGCTGGAAAAACAAAATGGCGCTGAACACAGCAGGGGTAAGACATTCCCCGTGGTTCAGCAGAGGATTGACGCTTACTGCCTGGACATTGGCTGCGCCATTGCCATTCATAGCGCCTTCGGCGACTAAACTATTTTCGTAGGGTACCTGGTCGTCCGCTTCGCAATAAAACAACCGCGTGGGAGCGGCGGGCGCCCAGTCATAGACATTGTTCAAATCCATTGCGATGTTGACGGGGTGATCGGGGTTGTTTTTCACTTCGTCCACCAGTTCATCTTTGATAACTTTTACCGGAATGGAAGCCCCCTCGTTGGCTGTCAGCAGATTGATCAATTGCGTGTTGAGTTGATCGAGGTTGATGTCTTCATTATAGAATTGCTGCACCACTCCTGCATAAGCAGGTTTGAAAGCATCCTGAATGGAGCTATAGAGGTTGCCATAAACGTACTGATAGGAAATCAGGGTATAGATCAGATAGGCGGGGGAGTTGTAAACCTGCTCCGAAAGCATGAGGTCTTTCATCACCTCTCCAATGCTATATGGGCCGGACATGGGCGCCGACGCCGCGACTGAAAACTCATCGGACAGTTCTGTCTCCAATTGGCGGTGGAGAGCCATTGCGGCGTGCCCTCCCTGGGAGTATCCGGTTACAAATACCTGCCCGTTGAGGAAGACGCTGTTGCTTTCCGCAAACTCGCGGGCAGAGCGCATGATATCCACGCCTGCGGAGGCCTCGGTCTCTGCATGGACATAGGGATGCAGACCGGGCGAATCCCCCAGTCCAATGTAGTCGGGCGTCACTGTCATGTAACCCATTCCCGCAAAGACTATGGAAAGATTGGATTCAAAATTTAGCTTAGAGGGCACATTGTTCCGGTCGCTGGAAGTGCCGTGCTGATAGCAGAGCAGAGGATAGGTTTTGGTCAGATCATCAGGTACGGTCATTAGCCCCGATGCGATGGAGGGTTCGCCCTGAACATTGGGAGTGAGGTATAATACCTTGTATATTTTTACCCCGTTTTTGAAAAGTGGAATGCCGTAGTCTGTTACCAACTGCTGCTGGGTTTTGGCGCCCAGATACTGGGCGTCCACCAGGGTCTGGGCCGTCAGAACAGCGGAAATAAAGACTATAAGGAAGACAGGTAAAATTGTTTTTTTCATGATTGTGTATTTTGTATTAGCTGATATTATGCGGTCTAAAAAATTTGGATTAAAAAGAATGAAAAGCGCACTCTTAAGTATTGTTTTTAATAGGAAAGTATTCGCTGCGCCTCAATGGAACTTCCAGGGAACTGATTTCCGCTACTCCTTACTTCTTCTTTTTTTTTATTTTTTCCCAGGACTTCATCAGGTCATTCAGCGAGTCAAATTCTTTGCGGAAGCTTAGTCCGCCGCCGATTTTCAGGCGGCGTCCACCACCGACATCGGGTTCCATACGCTGATAGACCTTTAATTTCAACCTCCGATCCTGGGTCAGGACGTATTCAATCTGAAATTCCTGTCCCAACAGGGTATTGTTGGTAGTGTAAATCTGACTGCCGCCGCCGACGTCGAAGTTTCCCCCCACGTGGATGGAGATGCGGTCGCTGACGATGACCTTCAGCCTGCCGCGCAACTCATTGGTGGTAAAAGCCACGGTAGGGTCGTTCGGGTCGGTCGTCGTCCCGGGGGAATACCGGTTGTAAGAAATGTCGAGGTCAATGCCCTGAATGAAATTGCTTCCCGTAAAAATATTGGTGATGAAAGCGGTCAGGTACATGGACAATTGATTGGACAGCATTTCGCTGACGGTGTTCAGACCCAGTTCGCCTGCCTGAATTGAATAGCCCGAAGGGAGAAACTGCTGGAGAACCAGCAGGCCAAATACCTGGCGATTCAGTTCATTGGGATCCAGATCGAGGGTGCGTTTTTTACTCTCGGCATAATTTCTAAGTTCGGGATCCAGGTCGCTGAATTCTATGTCGAATGCAATATTGGGCTGAAGTAGCTTATCGGTCAGTTTCATGACTAATTTTACAGGCTTGCTGTTGTGGGCGCTTTCTTTCGAGGCAGAGCTGGCGGCTATCAGGTATTCCTGAATAAAATTATAGATAGAAGTACTCAGCCCCTCGTAAACTGCTTTGATATTTATCCTGGCGTCGTATGGATCTCCAGACCAGGAAATTGTACCGCCCGGCTCCACAATGAAGGGCTTGTTCAGACCCAGATTCATCATCGTAAAAAGGTAGTTGCCGGTAGCCACGGTGTATGTCCCGTTCATGTCAAACACTCCTTCCCGCGTCATAGTGACTTTTAGCTCCCCCTCGCCTGTTCCCTGCAAGACGTCTCCCCAGGCTTTGTCAAAGATGACTTCCATTTTGGCATCCGGTGTGACATTCAGATCAAACTCCATATTCAGACCCCGAAGGTCGGCAGGAGCCTGGGTGTCGTCTTCTGGCTCTAAAGAAGGTTTTGTAAAGGTGATAAAACGGACTTCCCTGGTAGTGATGGTCGAAGTCATGGGGAGAAACATGTGCGTTCCGGACATGGTGCGGGCGTTGACATAGAGACTTGGCTGTTGGAAACTGCCGCTGAAACGAGCGTAACCGCTCCCAATCGCCGTACCGTAAAATACGGGATTGTCCTTTTCTTTTGTTTCCAGGCCGAGGAATCCCCTGCCCGGTTCGGTCGAAATGGTGAGATCCAGGCCGAAGTTCTTCAGATGGTCGTGCGTGATGCCCCCTTTGAGCGCAGCTTTGTTGCCAAAACGATCGTATGCCCAACTGCCTGAACCGTCAAACATCTGGCTGGAAATTTTGATCCTGCCGTCCGGCACACGATAGGTCGTTTGCAGGGCGTCAATTTTAAAAGAAGCGTCCCTGATATATGCCTCCCCTTCCAATTCCGGACTGGAAGGGAAGCCATAAGCGTGGACGCAATCGGCGTGAACAAAACCCTTCACCTCGTGTACGTCTTCCACAAAATATTGAATAATGTGGGCAGGATAGTTGGCAATGGAAATATCAAAATCAAAATACAAAGGCTCGTCGTGATCCATCAACTTTTTAGGCAGGACGGGCAGACTGACTAAACCCAATAAACTATCTTCCGGCAGAAATTCCAACGGCTCTTCCTGACTGGATTTGTCTGCAATCCCCGGAGGATTAAAGTAGCCGTCCATCGTCAGACTCATACTGTCTCTTTGGATGGAAAGATTGCCGATAATGGGATTCTGAAGATTGGCCGCCGCCGCCTTTAGCCATAGCGAGCCATAGTTGTCGCCGTTGATGGTCAGATCTTCAATATTTAGCCAACTGGACAAGCCCTGGAAGGAGAACGCGTCTAATATCCGCGCATGGAGATTACCCATGCCGCCGATTCGATGATGCTTTATTTTTTTGATAAACTCCAGAGAATCAATAGGGTAGTTTAGCAGTTGAAATTCTAATCCCTTTTCCCTGACGCTTTTCAATACGATGCGCTGCGCTCCATTGCTCAAAAGAAAATTGCTGGTCTCTATCTTCCCGTCGCCGATGCGGATGTGATTGGCCGTGTCTATAGCCCAGGCCTGGTTCAGAATGACAAGCCCCGAAGGTTTAAAACTTATCCGCCAGGCGCTGTCTTTATCTAAACTGACCATGCCGTTGATGTCAATGTTGTTCAGGTTTTGAATAAAGTTATTGGAAACGAGCAGAAACTCCATCGTATCCTTATTGAGGTCTCCAATGATAGATATGGGTTCTAACTTTTGGTTTTCGCCCAACTGTGTTCCACTAACTCCAAGCACGAGGTTTCCCTCAGATCCCTTCAGGCTTGAGTGAAAATAGACGTCCGTAAATTTGACCGTTTGAAATTGCCAGGAAGGAATCTCTAATTCGGCAGAAAATGATTTTTCATTGCTATCGTAGGAACCACTGATGACAGACTCGTCAAAGCCGGATATTTTTTCTTCAAAAAATGAAAAGAGATTTTGAAGTTGAAAAAATTGAATATTATAGGAAAATTTGGTGAAGCCTAAGACTTGTTCTTCTTCACGAATTCCCAATTTCTTAGAAAATGCCGGATAGTTGGAAGCGATAAAATGAGCTATTTGATTTGGTATTTTCTCAATATCAAAATTCCCCCTGATATCCATGTTGCCGAGCGAAGAAAGGACGGAGAAATGTTTTTCCCCGGTTTCAGGAGCGATCGTAGAAGAGATAATAGCCGTATCCATTTTCAGCGTATCGCGGTGGTTTTTGACAACCTGGAAATTAACAGCCCTGGCGTCTCCGATGATGTTGGAGAGCTCCCTGCCCCTCAGTTGCATGACTATATTTCCAAAAAACTGGAGATCGCTATCCGAGATGTTGAGCGGTTTTAAAGCTAATCGCTGGATGTTCGCCTCGAAGTTGAAGGTCGGCAGAGTGTCAGTGAAATTTATCTCGCCACCGAAGACCAGGTTCACATTGTTATCTTCAATTCTGAGATCTCCGTTGAACAAATTGCGGGTCAACTGCCCGTTGAGCGTAGCGTTTTTGTAAACATAGCCTTTGAAATTTAGACTGTCCACCGTACCCTGAAGCTTGGCATTGACGCTGTTGAGCGTCAGCCCGACCCCCTCTTTTACGTGGGAAACTAATGTCACCTTTCCCAGGTCTGCATTGCCCGACCAGGCGCCTAAATCAAATTGTTTCAAAAACAAATCCCCTGAATATTGGGCGTTTTCTTTACCCTCTCTGGTCTTCAGGTTCATGAACATTTCTGCCCGCCCGATAGCGGTGCTGAGGCGACCGTCAGCTACAAAGTCGACGAAGAAGCCGTTGAATATCCCGCTAAACGTCATCCACCCTAACCTGTCAAAATTTTCCGGAGGCTTAAAATTGGGGATGAGCTTGCGCAGGGTACTCACGTGCGTGCGGAGTCGGCTGAGGTTCATGTACATGAACTGCTCATCCTGGACTGCCAGGTTTCGGGTATTGAAACTACCCTCGATTTCCATGCCCTGCGCCAGATTGATTTTCAGATTTCGACCGTCTAAACGATTGACGGAGCCTTTTATAAGTCCTTCTATTTCAACGATCTCTTCTTTATTTTCTTTAAAAAATGTGTTGCTTTCCAATACCGGCGCAAACTTCATGATGTCTCGTAGAGCCACATTAGCATTGTGCAGGCGGCCATCCATTTTTACGTCGTCTTCAAAATTTTCAAAAGCGTGGTAGGTATTGTAGCTAAAAACCAGCGTGTCGCCCAGATGCGAATACGGGGTGATTAACTCTAATCCGTTCAACTCCATACCGAGGCAGGATAAGCGAGCGTCCTGGACGCTAAGCTTTTCTAAAACGAACCCACTGCTGTCCCGCAGAGAAATATTCCTAATCTGACCGTCAAAGTCCAGATCGGAAAAATTGAAATCTTTAATTTGAATTTCTAAGTCAAAAATGTCGAGGTAGTTGTAGTTCAGCACATTGGGCGGGGTGGTTCGCACCGGCTCCCGGCGGGTATTGTACAGAGAAAACCGCCCCTTACCGAGGTCAAAATCTCTGATGGAAATTACTAACTTGTTGGTGTCTAATGACTCTGCGGGAAGCTTTTCTGCCGTCAATTGAACGGGGGCTTTGTCTTCCTGAGCCTGCCTTTCGGGCGATAGGCGAATTTTGACATCGGGGGATACTATCTCCAAAGCGGCCAGTTCTAACCGTTTACCCGGAAGGTCAAAGCGGTCGAAGTGCGCCTCGACATTTTGCACAAATACATCAAACTCCTCCCCCCTCTCCTCGTCGAGTTTGTAAAAACGGACATTTTTCAAATACAAATGGTGCAGGTCGAGATGAAAGGGCTTCGAAGGTTTCTTCTTAGGGTCTTCTTTTGAAAAATAATCCAGGATAAACTGGAAGTTCTGATTCTCTTGATCAATAGCCCGCCGGATGTTGATATTGGCGTCTTCTAATTTTAGCGACTCAATTTTGAAACGCTTGAATGGCAGAGCAAAAATGCCTGAATGGTTGACCGTCAGGTTTTCAGCATAGAGGAGCGTGTCGCAATTCTGGTCTTCGATATAGACTCCTCCCAGATATATTTTATTGAAAATGCCTAAAGAGACTTTGTCAATGGCCACTTCCGTTTGCCATTCTTTGGAAAAAAAGTCCGTCAGTTTGTGGGCGACTTTGGTCTGTATCCAGGGAATTTGAAACAGGAGAATAGGCGTGAAAATCAGGAAAGTCAGTATTTCCAAGGCCCACTTTAGCCATAACGGCAGGCGTTTTTTCTGGCGCTTGATTACTTCTTCCACCTTATTTTCTAAAGGCTTCTCCATTCAAACAAAAGCATTAGTTATAAATCCGGGGCGCAAAATTACAGCGTGTAAAACTAAATAAAGCGTTGGCCGGCTCCAGATTGTATTTTGCTTTTAACGAAAGTTTAGGCGATTGGATAAAGAAAACCTTAGCGGAAGAGCGACATGATTTGGTCGGACGGGATGCAAAAGGAGTCTGTATAATCGCACAAATTGCGCTAATCTTCTGTGCGTTTTCTGCTTTCAGAAAAAACTAAACGACCCCTACAATTTAAAAAAATGAGAGCTACCTTATATTCTGAGCAGTAGAGTTTTGAGAACTTAATTCACTGCATACCAGTCCCTTACTATTGTAGCTTCCGGAATAATGATAGTAAACGACTGGTGAAAAGCCGAAATCAATCACATCGAGTTCCATTTCAGCTTCGCTGTCCGGCAGGCAGGGCTTGCCATTGGGATTGCCATTTATCATAAAAGAAAAAAGCAGGGTTTCGGCGTCGCTGTTGAAGTCGATTTTAGGATAATCCATCGTCAAAAGGAAATTGGTTTTCTCCATCTCCGATATTCCTAAAAGTCCGAAAATATTTTCCTCTATCTCCCAATTTCCCGCATGACTGGCAAAATCTGTCAATTGAGCGCCTTCGGGCAAGGCGACAGATATCCGCCCCGACCCAGCTACGGTATTATAAGTTGGAGATACGCCATCGGCCGGCAACACGAAAACGCCATATCTCAGTCCCCCGGGTAGAGGTTCGAGTTTGAAATAAAGCTGTGCGGAAAGTTGATGGACGGCGAATAAGAGGAGTAAGCAAGCGAGTACCCTGGTCATGTTCACGTTTTTATTTTTTTAAAAAATAATGGTTTTAAAAAAAAGATTAGTCGGTTTCAATGCATCGCGCTCCAATCGGAGGGAAGGTATTTGAAGTGTTGGCAATGCTGAGAGAGTGAGTCGCCTGGAAAAGGCAAGCACTATGCCAAGCTGAGTTGAGAAAACAATGTTAAGTTCAAAACACAAGGAAATTAAGAGGGTTCCGGTTTCCCCTGTGGATTTTTCATCCATTTTAATGGGCTAAAATGGGCGACTGAAACGACTATTTTAAAACGCTCAAGGACGCCCGCTTTTAAAAGACGACTAATTTTTTAGGAAAACCACTTTTTAAAAAATCAGTAGGTTTGCCGAAAACAAACCGCCATGCGATATACCGGCTTATTTGCACTCCTCTTTATCTTCCTTCAGGCCTGCCAGAAAAATGAAACCGCCGACCTTATTTTATTGAACGGAAACATTTACACCGTAGATGAAAACCAGCCTCAGGTGGAAGCCTTAGCTATCCGAAACGGCTTGATCTTGCGAGTAGGAAGCAATGAGGAAATCCAGGAACTAAGAGGCGAACAAACGCAAATCATCGATCTGGAAGGACGGTTTGCCATGCCCGGCTTCATTGAGGGGCATGGGCACTTCGCAGGTATGGGCTACAGCCTGATAGATCTGAATTTTTTGAAAGCAAAAAACTGGAATGAAATAGTGCAGGCCGTAGCCGAAGCCGCAAAGACAGCCCAGCCCGGCGAATGGATTACCGGCAGGGGCTGGCACCAGGAAAAATGGGACGAGATTCTTGAACGCCACGTGCAGGGCTATCCTTATCACGACGACCTGAGCGAAGTGTCGCCCCATAATCCGGTGATGCTGCGGCATGCCAGCGGCCATGCGCTCATGGCCAACAAAGCGGCCATGGATGCCGCCGGTATTTCAAGAGAGACGCCCGACCCCAAAGGCGGTCGCATCGTTCGGAGCCCTGGCGGCGAGGCCATCGGCGTTTTTGAAGAGCGAGCAATGGAGGCCATTGACAAAGTACACCAGGAATACTTGAACACCCTTTCGCCCGAAGACCGGCTGAATCGCTGGTACCAGGGGATAGAACTGGCTCAGGAGGAATGCCTGAGGCAGGGCGTCACAACTTTCGAAGACGCCGGCTCTCACTTGGAGGAGATTGAGCGATACAGGAAAATGGCGGAAGAGGGGAAATTAGACCTCCGACTATGGGCCATGATCCGGGAAAGCTCGGATGAACTGAAAGACCAACTCGCCGGCTTCCCCATCCTCAATGCAGGGAATCGCCACTTCACCTGCCGCGCTATCAAAACCGAACTGGACGGTGCCTTGGGCTCTTTCGGCGCCTGGCTATTGGCCGACTACAGCGATAAACCGGACTTCAGAGGACAAAATACTACGCCTCTCGAAGAGGTGAAAGCCATCGGAATGCTCGCCAGGGATCACGGCATGCAACTCTGCGTACATACCATCGGCGACCGAGCCAACCGTGAACTGCTCAACCTGATGGAAGACCTGGCTACTTCTCAAAACTTAGACTTAAAAGCCCTGCGCTGGCGCAGCGAGCACGCCCAACACCTCGACCCACAGGACATCCCCCGCTTTGCACAATTGGGGGTCATTGCCTCTATGCAGGGTATCCACTGCACCAGCGATGCGCCATTCGTAGTCAGGAGACTTGGTGAAGAGCGCGCTCGCAAGGGGGCCTACGCCTGGCAAAGTCTCTTAGAGGCCGGCGCAGTAGTGAGCAACGGAACGGACGTGCCCGTAGAAGACATTTCGCCCATAGAGTGCTTTTACGCCAGTGTGACCCGCAGGCGCCATCAGGCAACCGATATCGGATTAGAGCTTTTCCTCGAACAGAAGATGACCAGAGAGCAGGCCATCTACAGCTACACCATGGCGCCTGCCTACGCCGCTTTCGAAGAAGATTGGAAAGGCTCCCTCACCCCTGGCAAAGTAGCCGACATCGTCGTACTGTCCAATGATCTGCTGACCTGCCAGGATGACGACATTCTGAAAACTCAGGTGGCGATGACAATGGTAGGAGGCGTAGTGAAGTACCGCCGATAGGAAAGCGCACATGACCCAATTGCTTTCTCCTGACGGGTTGGTCTTCCCTAACCTCTCCAAAGGAGAAGAATAGGCTTGCTCTTAGAGTTTTCGAAGCTATTTCGCTGGAGGAATTTCAGTTGTGATAGTCGTTCCAGCCCTTGAGGCGACGCCAGCCTCGCTCATACCCTATTCAAAAAGAGCCGCAGTAGCTCCGCTGCGCCATTGGAGGCCGAGAGCTTCCCCTCAACCACCTCTCTTTCAATGCGCTGTAGATTTTCCCTGACGACAGGATGGGATAAAAACAACTGCTCTAAACTTTGCCTGAGCAAGTCGGACAGCCAGTCTTTGGACTGCTGCCGGCGGCGGAGTTCCAGCCGACCATTGCCAGTGACAAGGGCTTTGAAATCGAGAATATGCTGCCAGATGGCCGGAATACCTTCGCCGGTATGGGCAGAGCAGGTCAGCGTTTTGGGGATCCAGCCGCTGGACTTAGCGGCAAACAGGCGGAGCGAACGGCTGTACTCTCTGCGAGCCAGTTCGGCTAATTCGCGTCGGTCGCCGTCGGCTTTGTTGATGGCGATGAGGTCGGCCATTTCGACGATGCCCCGCTTGATGCCCTGTAATTCGTCGCCGGCGCCGGGTATTAGCAGCAGCAGGAAGAAGTCCACCATGCTGTGAACGGCCACTCCGCTCTGTCCCACTCCGACCGTTTCTATGAGGATGACGTCGTAGCCCGCAGCTTCGCAGAGCAGCAGGGCTTCGCGGGTGCGGGAGGCCACGCCGCCGGTGGAGTCGCCCGAAGGACTGGGGCGGATGAAGGCCCGGGGATTGGAGGCCAGTTGCTCCATTCGGGTCTTGTCGCCAAGGATGCTCCCCCTGCTGATCTGGCTCGAAGGGTCAATGGCCAGGACGGCCACTTTGTGATTTTGCTCAAGGGTCAGCCAGGTTCCCAGCTTCTCAATGAATGTGCTCTTGCCGACGCCCGGCGAACCGGTAATCCCGATCCGGATGGAGTTGCCGGTGTGGGAAAGGCATTTTTCCAATACTTCCTGTGCGAGAGCCTGATGCTCCGGACGCATGCTTTCGGCGAGGGTAATGGCGCGGCTCAGCAGGATGCGATCCCCGCGCAGGATGCCTTCCGAAAGGGCGCCGGCATCCGGCATCTTTTGCTGCCGGAGCTTTTTCTGACTCGTATTTCGCTCGTCTTTATTCAAGATTTCAAATTGAAAAATTCCTCAATAGATTTTAACGCAGGCATTTTTTTTCTTAACAGTATTTGCAAATATCTGAAAATCAGATGATTAGTGAATTTATGCTTTTTAACAAAAGCGCTTCTCGGATCGCCCTCAGGTTAAAGTTTGATTAATCCCCTTTTTAGCCGGGCGACTTTTTTGGCAAAAATACTCCCGCCGCCTTGCTTTGTGCGCAGGGAACCGTCAATACTTTTTTCATACGCAGCCTCAACAAGCCCAATTAGCCGGACGACAGCTCCCTCAAAAGGTGACTACAGGTTCCGGTAGGCAGAGAAAAAGATAAGCTCTTCAAAATACTGCTTTTCGAGGGTTCAGTTTTTTAGCGCTCTCAGCGCTTTCCAGACTTTACCCGATTTTTTTTCAAAACTTTTAAAAAAATTAAAAATGAAAAAATTAAAACCATTTCCCGCCTCCGCAGCGCTGCTGCTTTCCTTATGCCTGACGCAACAGGCATTTTCACAAAATCAAAAGGCGCAGACCCATCACGAACTGGGATTGCGCATGTACGGAATCGGCGACTTTGACCCTATTTACAAGAGGCAGACAGCTCCCGACAAATTCTGGAGGTATCGCTTTGGGATTGCCAACCTGAATTTTACCACCAAAAAAAAGGGAGTTGATACTTATAAGGGAGGGATAGGGTTTGGGATAGGCAAAGAAAAGCGCAAAGCGATTACCGACAAATTGTATTTCGTTCGCGGCGGAGAGCTGATCGGGGATTTTAATGGTTGGACGTTAAAATATCCTACCGATGAAATTAACAGACACTACGATTATTCCCTCGGCTTTGGTCTGGTGCTTGGCGTTCAGTACCAGATTTTTAAAGAACTATACGCCAGCCTTGAATTAATCCCATCCCTGAACCTCGTCGGAGCGACCGATGTCAACATTAACCCAACGACGGATAAATCTTCGGCCAGCCAGTTCGGGGCAAATGCCGGCTTTAATTCAAACTCGGTAGCCCTGAGCTTCGTTTACTGCTTTTCTACCGATAAGAAATAGAGCCTTTTTGCTGCGAGGGGCGGGAATGTTCTGCGCCCCTCGCAGTTAAAAAAGCTATTGTAGGGATTCGCCTTTCCCTGGCTCTCAGCTCCTGATCAATTCCAGTAGCTCATCGGCGCTCAGCTTGCCGCTGACTTCGGCGCCTTCTAAGAGGCTGTCGGCCAGTTCCCGCTTGTCGGCGTGGAGTTTCACGATTTTTTCTTCGATGGTATTTTCAGCCACGAGGCGGTAGATAGTCACAGGTCGTTGCTGGCCGATGCGGTGAGCGCGGTCGCTGGCCTGATCTTCCACGGCGGGATTCCACCAGGGGTCGAGGTGGAGGACGTAGTCGGCAGCGGTGAGATTGAGGCCGAAGCCGCCGGCCTTGAGACTGATGAGAAACAAGTCCCCATCTCCCGACTGGAAAGCCTGGATAGCCTTGTCGCGCTGAGCCATCGGGGTGGAGCCGTCGAGATACTGGTAAGGGATGCCTTCCTTCCGAACCCATTCCTCCACGATCTTCAGATGCTTGACAAATTGACTGAAAATCAGCGCTTTGTGATTTCCATCCCGCAGGTCGTCCACCGTATCAATGAGGAGATTGAGCTTACTGCTGGGCAATGCGCTGTCCGGCTGTATCATTCTGGGATTGCAGGCAGCCTGCCGCAGGCGCATCAGCTCGGCTAATATTTTGAAGCGCTTGTCGGCAGCGTCGCCGGAACTGCTTTCTATGCGCATAACGGCTTCGCGGCGCAGCGCCTCATAAAATGCCCGCTCTTCGGGAGACAGCTCCACGGTAAGCGTGATTTCTGTCTTCTCGGGCAGTTCGTCGAGCACGTCGTTCTTGCGACGGCGCAGGATGAAAGGCTGAAGCACTTTGCGCAACTGCTGCCGGCGCTCCCTGTCCTGTAAGCGCTCGATAGGCGCCGCATAAGTTTCATTGAAATGCTCTAATGAGCCGAGCAGCCCCGGATTCAGAAAGTTGAAGAGATTCCACAATTCGCCTAAGTGATTTTCGATAGGCGTTCCGGTAGTGATGACTTTGAAATCCGCCTGCAACTGCATGGCCGCCTGCGAACGCTTGGTCGCCCTGTTTTTGATGGCCTGCGCCTCGTCTAAGACTATGGCGTTGAAGTGCTTTTTCGTCAGCATTTCGCTTTCCTGCTGGAGCAGGCCGTAGCTGACCAATAGCAGGTCACAAGGCTCCAACTCATCTACTGTTTTCTGGCGATCGGCTTCGCCGAAGACGAGCGGGTTCAGCGTGGGTGCGAATTTGCGGACTTCGTGGTACCAGTTGCGCACCACCGATGCCGGAGCGACGACCATGGCAGGTCCCTGCTTTGCCCGATGGAGAAGCAGCGCCAGCGCCTGAATGGTTTTGCCCAGACCCATGTCGTCGGCGAGGCAGGCGCCTACGCCCCAGTGCGCCATCTGGCTGAGCCACCTGAAGCCTTCTTCCTGGTAAGGGCGCAGTTCCGCTTTGAAGGTAGAAGGGACGTCCGGCTTCACCTTTTGGGATTCCTTTAGACGGGAAACCTGCTTTTTCCAGGCAGCGTCCACCTTTACATCCTGGAGCAGGTCGGTGAAGTCTTCTATGGAGTGAATAGCGAGAGGATTGAAGCGCAGCTCGTTTTTTGTTTTTGAAAAAATATTGTCTAATTCTTCCAATTTGCGCCTGAGCTGACTCGTCAGAGCGATAAACTGGCCATCTTTGATTTCGACGAAGCGACTCTTTGAGTGCTGCGCCAGATTGAGCAGGGTGTGGAAGTCCATGACGAGCTCTTCGTCCACCTTCACTTCTCCTGTCATGGAAAACCAGTTTCGTTCTTTGCTGATGCCCATGGATAACTGGTCGAATCCAACCTGACCGGCAATGCGCAATTTTTCGCCTTTGGGGTACTCCATGACGATATCGCCCTGCTGCCGGAGGGGTTCTAATTCGAGCAAGACGTTGAGGCAGTCTTCTAAATCGTCAAACAGCCACTCTAAATTTTCGGAAGAGATGCGCTGTAGAGTGGGGCAGGCATCTTCCACCCGACGGGCATTTTCTTTTTCTTTTTTTAAGTCTCTTTTGGCGCGGGCGGACTGGCCGTTTACTTCGGCGATGATATTCTCCCTGCCGACGCCTGGTTTGAAATAAGGCGGCTCTTCCGTAAAGGGTTTTACAAAAAATTCAATTTTGAAGCCGTCGCCAATTGGCAGCAGGTGGACGAAAACGACGGGGTTTCCATCAATGGTCGGGAGCCTGGCGCCCTCTGCGCCAAGCTCAGACTGCACGGTGACGATGGTGGAGAGGTTGCCCACGGCTCTGGCTATCTGATCTTTGGCTTTGGCGGGAAGTTCTAGCCTGCCGAATTCCATCAGGCGGTTAATCTCGGCATGTGCCGGACTGATATTCAGCAGGATAAAGCGGGTAGGAGTTTCCCGAATCAGTTGGACGCCTGCTTCTGTGAAGTCGTGAGAAAAGTGCATCTCATAGCCACGCCGGGTTTCTTCCACCATTAACTGGGGCTTTTTTTCTATCAATTCTATAGAGATATTGGGGTTGTCCATAAGGAAAAGAAGGGGATGTCCTACGAGTGCGAGGAGTAATTTATCTGTATTAAAATCATACTCTACGCTTCCGTAATACCCGTATTTTTCAGCCGATATGGTTTGTGCAGCGGCCTTGTCCTGGTCGGTCATGCTGTTTACCTGAAACTCCCTGAGGCGTCTGAGAGCTACTTTGCGACCTTTAGACCAGCCAGTGTTGCCGAGGCTTTGCTCTATTGGCTGAAAGTTTTCATTTTCAAAATCCATCCACCACACGAGACGGAAAGTCTTTTGACCCTTAGCTGCTTTAGCGTTGTGACCGGCCTGTAATTGTTCCAGAGCGTCTAAGGAGCGCTTCCATTTTTCTATTGGCTGGATGAGATCCATTATGCTTTCCGCGCCCAGCTCCTCTTCGAGTCTGGCGGCTAATACTTTATATTCCTCCGCCTTCTTTTTATCTCTTTCATGGTAGCCGATGGCGGCTGCCAGTTGGAGCGTTAACCAGCGATAGCCATTCTTGTCAGTTTTGTGAAAAAAGGATTTTAACGTTTCTACGCTTTCAGATGGTATTGGTAGATTGCTCCACCAACACGCTGCCGCCCAGATGATCCATTCATGTAAATTATAGGGATGGGCCGATAGTAAAACTTCCTCTTCGTCAGCATAATTCAGTTGAATTCGGGCTGCCGCTCTAATAAAGTCAAGGTTGTTATAAGAAGGAACATCGCCGACTAGTTTGTCAATTGTATTCAGGTAATTTTTTGGCTTTGCCCTGAGCAGGGTCAGCAATTGTATGCTTCCGGGAAAGTTGGTAATTAGCTTTGTCTTCTCCCCCGTCTCTAACTTTGAGGCTTTGAAAAATTCTGCGTAGGATTTGAGCGCTTCATCGGCCTGCCCTTTGGTATATTGCAGAATGGCTTTCCAGAGTACCCGATTGCGGGGCGGGGAGAGGTAATTGAGCAATTTTTCGGCCTCTTCAAACCTGCCCTGCCACAAGTAAGGAAGGATGAGCATATTGGCGGCCTGTGACGCAGTTTTTTTGTCTTTGAGCCATTTTTCAGCTATCTGGAGCAATTCACCTGTCGGCTCTGCGGCATCCGTCTTGCCTCTAATGATGGTTCCCAGGGCAAGCGTCTGAATCTGTATGGGGAAAGTGGCGAACCACTCCTTGTCCAAAGGCAGGAAAAAAACTTCAAAAAACCGACTCTCGCGCCATTTTAACGGAAAGTATATATAGAGAAGGTTTAACAATTCATTGGTTCTGAGTATATCGCCTTCATATAGTCGGATGCGCAATGACCGCAGGATGGTAGTAAAACTTTCCGACCCTATGAAGTATAAGTTCCGATAGGAAAGGGTTCTTTCAATCTCCGTGACGAAGTTTTTAAATCGGGGGTCAACGACCGCCATCCGCATGACTAACTCACACTTATCAGGCGCCACCTGTAGTTCATTTCCTTCCCCTAATTGTAGCCATCCTCCGGCGTCCAGCATTTCCTTAAACCTGCGCACGTCTGCAGATGAAATATTTACTCCTCGTTCATTTTTTATTTCACAACTGCGCAGCAGATTCATCATATTCGTCTGATTGATTGGCTCATAGACGATTGTAAGAACTTTGAGAAACTCCTGCTCTGTGGGACTGAGTTCTTTGAAGCGTTTGCGGAATGTGCTTAAATCCATTGATTGACCTGTTAAATTTTCTCAAAAAAAGAAGGGCGAAGTTACGACAGAGAAGAGGCCTGATTTTCTTTTCTTTTTTAAAAATTGAAAAACTAACTGGCGCAGTTGGAGACGGGGAGGCGGTTTTGAATTGTCTGGAATGATGAATTATTAATTATCAATTATTATCCTACGGGACACTTTACAGATAAGGAATTGAAATAGTGAGAGTTAAGAAATGGTAGAATTTTGAGTTGGAGTGTAGCGGATCCAGGTTTCTAAACTCGAAAACAGCGCAGCCAATGCGACGCCGGGAGCCATTTTGAAGGTTTTTGAGGCGCTGAAAGCAATAGTGAACTTTAGCGTGGAGCTAATTAATGACAAAATACAAACCGCCTAAAGAAGTATTTCTGCTCAGGAGATTACCAGAAAAACGAGTATAGCGCTTCTGTCGAGCGTTTGCCAAAGCCTGAGCGGTAGAAGTTCCGGAAAGATTTAAATCTGCAAGAAGTCTTCGACTGAAATCTATGCCTATCTACGGGAACGCTTTCCACAAGACAATCACATCAACTATAATAGCCGTTTGTAAAATTATTGCTTCTCCAAAATCGGCTCTATGTGCAGGCCTAAGGTAGCGAAGCCGCCATTGTCGAAATGCTCCAACTCAATATGGTGTCGGCCTCCGAGTTTCACTTCGATGTCGTCGGTCGTCGGTTCGTGGATATTCCAGCGCTCGAAAATGAGCTGGCCGTCTAAGAAGAGTTTGACGCCGTCGTCAGATGTCAGGTGGAGGATGTAGCTCCCCTCCGCTATCTCGAAATCTGTTTGGGCGAAGGTGGCGAAGCGGTCTTCGTTCACGCCGGCGGCGGGACTGCCCCACCAGGCGTAGTAGAGTTCGCCGGTAGTTTCGGCATAGGCAGCGGGCGATTCTTTTAGACTTTTAAACGCCTCGTAATCATTCAACGGGTCGGAAGCCTTGTCGTAGTTGTACCAGCGCAGTTGCCAGTCCAATTTTTTTTCAAAGTGCCGGAAGCTGAAAGGGTACAGTTTTCCCTTTTTATTAAAACGTCCAAAGCGGTCGGCGAACGCCTCGCCGATATATTCAAATTGGAGAGTCAGCAATTCGGCGCCCGCTTTTTTGAGAGTGGTCACGGTAGAGGGGAAGGTACCTGTCCTGAGGCTCAGCTCGGCCCAGCCCTCGCCGCTGACAGCCCGCCAGTTGCCGCCCGTCGGGCCGATGAGCAGGAAGGTGTACCGGTCGCCTTCGACATTGCGCAGCCAGACGGAAGGCGCCTGAAAGTCGTAAGGCCCCCATTCGTCTATGAGGATGTAGGGGCGCCCCTGTGGGTGATTTTCCGGCAATGACGCATCCATGCCATCGGGCAGTTTGTCCACTTTGTAGCGCTCAATATCGCTTGCGGGAACCTGGAATTCCGGCAGCTCCCGCAGGATGCGATTCATGCTTTTAAAAGAGTCGGCGTCTCGCCAGCCTTTGTCGCCCAGCACATTATTTTTTACAAAATAAAACTCCTCGTTGGGTCGCTTAGCTACTAACAATTCTTCAAAGCCGCCGAACTGGTTGTCGTCGTTGATGGCCGCCTTGCGGACGCCCTGAATATTGAGCGGATTTTTTACGTCCTGAAAAATGTTTTTGCCGATAGTGTAATCCCTGCTGCTCACGTCTCGCTTTTGGGAATAGCTCCAGTCGGCGGGCTGACTCTCCCTATCCCATAACTGTATGCCGATGGTGTCGTGGCGGAATTCGTTGCCCACGATGACGTTCTGCTGCCCGTGTTCGATGGCGATACCGTAGCGGGCGCCTTCGATGTGGTTGCCGATTATCAGGGTCTCGTAGCTGTAGCCGCCCCAGATGCCGTAGTTGCAGCCGTCGAGCTGGTTGGCGATGATTTTATTGCGGCTGAAAGTTACTTCCACGCCGTTGGTCGGAGCATAGGAGAAATCATTGCGATAGAGGAGGTTGTCGTTGCAGCCGCCCTCTCCGGTGTCCATGGTGGACTGCCCGGCCCAGAGGAAGAAGCCATCGCCGGAATGGGTGGCCGAATTGTAGGCAAAGGTGTTTTCGCTGCTCTGCTCATAGACTAAGATACCGGCTGAGTCCTGCCCGCGATGATAAACGCCGTAGGAGTAGCCCCGCACATTCCAGTCTAATCGGTTGTGCATGATGCGATTGCGGCTGCTGCGGTAAAGGCCGACGCCGACGCCGGAATTGAAGTGGATGTTGTTGTTGTAAAACAAACCATCATTGCAACCGGAGAGCATCAGCCCGTTCATGCCTCCCGTTACGCTTACGTTGCGCACGAGGGCATGGTCGCAATTTTTCAGGTACATGGCAGCTCCATAGCGGAGCCACTCGTCCCGGTCGTTTTGGTGAAAACTGAGCCAGTCGCTAAAATTCTCCCGTTCCCGATGGCTCCTGAGACGGGGGCGATAGTTGTAGCTGAAGTCGCAGTCCAATAGGCGGAGACTGTCCACCCCTTCGGCCAGAACGGCCACTTTGAACCCTCGCACGACGGCATTTTTGAGAGTGATATTTTTTCCTCTAATTAAAATGGCCGTACCGGTAAATGCGTCCGGCAGGCGATCGTCGTCCGCTCCGAGCAGCAGCGAGCCGCCAAAATCCACCGTGATATTCTCGCCTTCAATCCGCAGCGCCGGGCTGAGCGAATCCGGAGAACTGATGCGGAAAGTATCTAACTGGAGGCTAATGGATTTGCTGAGAACCTGCCCCTTTCGCAGCGACTGCTTAATTGCTTTTACACAAGAAAAGAGGAACAACGGCAGAAGGGCGATCAGGGGGAGTAGTAGTTTTTTCATATCGTTTCGGCTTTTAACCGGCTTGTTTTGTCGGATGAACAGGAAGCGGAAAGGTAAGGATGCGAAAGAGAAAAAGCGCAACTATTTGAGTTAATGCAATTTTACCTGCTGGCTTCCCACAGTTTTTAACTTTCCTTCAAAAATAATTATTACGGAAAATCTATCGCCCCTCTTCTCCCCAATTCAATCACTTCCAAATTAGAGACTTTGCCGCTCAGGATTTCGAATCGAATGATAGTCCTAATTCGATGGAAGCCCTCGTTGCCGCAGGCGCCAGGATTGATGTGGAGCAGTCCGAGCCGGGGGTCGGGCATAACTTTGAGGATATGGGAATGGCCGCTGATGAATAAGCCCGGCGGACTTGCCTGCAAAAGTTGGCGCACGCGGGGATTATACCTGCCCGGATAGCCGCCGATGTGGGTGATGAATACATCGAGACCTTCGCAGTCGAAGCGCTGGTCTTCGGGAAAGCGCCTGCGCATGGCGGCATCGTCAATATTGCCGTACACGGCTTTCAGCGGCCTGAATGCCTCCAGGCGGTCGGCAACGGTCTGACTGCCGATGTCGCCGGCGTGCCAAAGCTCGTCGCAGTCTTCAAAGTAGTGAAAGATTCGTTCGTCTAAATAACTGTGAGTATCGGAAAGCAGGCCGATTTTTTTCATGGCGCCGAATTGCTACTGTCCCTGCTCTTCTAATTCCTGCTCCGTTTTGGGTCCGGCGTCAAATTTTCGAGCGAGTTCTTTTCGCATGGCTTCAACTTCCGACTGGTTGCTGTAAGGGAAGACGACGCCCACCCGATAGAGATTGGCCGCCTGCTTTGTCTCCGGCGAGTAGCCCGCCTCGGAAAGCCTGCGAACGAATTTGGTCGCATTAGCCTTCACGCCGAAACTGTGTACGACCATGAACATCATTTCCTTTCCCGGCTCTAATCTGCCTGACTCCGTATCTGCATCGTCGGGGATATTTTTTTCAACGATAGGAGGAGCGACATTCTCATTTTTATCTACTTCAGGCACGGACGGGATGGACGGCTGATCGAGTGAAGTAGTTGACTGCTCGCTTTCTGTGGGGTCTTCTCCTTCAACTTGAGGTTTTACGTTGACCCGGTCGGTATCGACAATGGGGAGATCGCCTCCTGAATGGTCGCTGAGGGCGAGATAAATCACTCCTGCCGCCAAAATTGCCAGCAACAAAACCATCCAGGGCAGAGCTTTTTGTAACCACCCATTTGAACCTGTAGCTACAGGAGTTTGCTGAGAGTCGTTATCAAATAGATGGTCGGCTGGATTGCTATCTCCCGTTTCCTGAGCTGCTGCCGGTGTTGCTGTGACAGGTGCGGCGACTACCGGGGCGGGGGCGGGCGTCTCTTTTATACGCTCTTTGCCCAGCGGGGTAAATTTGACGGCGGGTAGCCCGAAGGAGTCCGCATTGAAATTGTGGTCTTCCGGAAGGAAGTTCACTTTGTGTTCAAAATCCTGGTAGAGCCGACCTACCTGAGCTATCTCGATGGTCTCCTGGCGTTCCAGCGCCCGCCTTATTTCTTCTACGTAGCGATCCACTACTTCTCCCGCTTCCTGAGAGCCAATGGCCTCCTGTTCCTGAAGGTATTGGATCAGCACGCCGTCGTTGAAGGTCATAGCGGGATTGAACTTTAGCTTTTTGGACGGAGGCAAAACGGTTCCATGCAGGTAATCCACGATGGAGGGATTTTCGAGCGAGACAAAGCCGCCCAGACCCGGCACGACGACCGTATTGTGTTCAAATAATAATTCCTGAATGGCTTTTGCTACATCAATCTTCATGCTGTGAAGTTTTGTATTTTTAGCGCTGTTTGGTTTTGTCGAGAGAAATTTGCCGAGGTTGTTTTACCTCTGTGGTGCAAATTTAGATAAAAAACTAAGTCGCTATAATTTATTGTAAACCAGTAGTTTACTATGAAAAATATCATCTTGCCGGCTCTCTGCTTTTTGATGATGGGAAGCGCCCTGTACGGCCAGCCTGATTTTTACAAAGATTATGCTTTCAGCAAAGCAGATTCGCTAAAAGGGATGCTAAGCGCTGAGCGAACCTGTTATGATGTCAAGTTTTACGACCTCAACCTGGCCGTGGACGTCAATAGGAAATTTATCAAAGGCTATGTAGATATTTTTTTCAAAACAACGGAAGCCTTAGAGGTATTGCAAATAGACCTTGCAAAAGACTTAAAAATTACGGAGATCAGCATCAGCGACCTGCCGCTTACTTTTCACCGGCTTTTCGATGCTGTCTATGTCCATTTCCCTATGGAATTACCTAAAAACTTTGCCGCCTCCATTCGGGTATATTACGAGGGCTTCCCCTCCACGCCGCAGGATGCGCCCTCGGAAAGCGGTTTTTTCTGGGGCAGGGATAAAAAGGGAAACCCCTGGGCCGGCGCCACTTCTGAGGGTAGCGGCGCCAGCGCCTGGTGGCCGTGCAAAGACCATTCTTCCGATAAACCCGACAGCATGGCCATCCACATCGCCGTACAATCAGGCCTGGCGGCTATCGCCAATGGCCAACTGAGAAAGACGGAACGCCTCGCCAATGGGTATAACCATTACTATTGGTTCATCGCTTATCCAGTCGCCATTCGCAGCGTTTCTGTCAACATCGGGCGCTACGTACATTTCGGCGACGTTTACAATTCCCCCGACGGAGAAGCCCTGACGTTGAATTACTACGTCCTGACCGCCGACCTGAACAAGACTCAAAAATACTTTGGCCAGGTGAAGTCTATGCTGGCCTGCTACGAGCGCCTTTTGGGAAAATATCCCTTTTGGCAGGATGGATACACGCTGATACAATCTCCGCATCCCGATATGGAATACCAGTCTAAACTCATTTTTGGGGATACTTACAGCAGGGATTTTCCGACTAATAAACTGCCGAAGGACGTGGACTGGAACAATAACATCTTACATGAAAGCGCCAATGACTACTTCGGCAACGCCGCAACGGCAACCGATCCCGGCGATCTCTGGATTCAGGAATCGCTGGCCACGTATTTGGAAGCCATGTATGTGGAATGCCGATACGGCGCACAGGAGGCAGCGCGCTACCTGAACAGACAGCGCTCTTTCATCCGAAACTTAGAGCCGGTGACCGGCCCCTGCGGCGTCAACTGGCATACCTGGGTGGAAAGCGACCACTATTTTAAAGGCGCCTGGATGCTCCACAGCCTGCGCAATGCACTGGATAACGACGAGCTGTTTTTTGGAATGATCCGCGGGTTTTATGAGCGATATAAATTTTCCACCTGCTCCACAGCGGACTTTAGCCGTTTCGCCAGCGAGTTTACGGGACGGGATCTCAGCCGCTTTTTCGACCAGTACCTCAACTATACCGGCATCCCGAAATTTGCTTATGAACTTATCTCTGAAGGGCGGAATTTAAAAATCCGCTTTAAGTGGGAAGCAGAAGTAGCCGGCTTCGATATGCCCCTGAAGGTGGGCAAAAAAGGGCAGTACCAGATGATTTATCCCGTGACGGATGAAGTGCGCGAGGCAATCCTGCCGAATACCCAGAAGTCCCAGTTCACCGTGCCGACGGACTTATTTTACATAAAGAAAAAGGGAATATAGAAGCGGGGTTCAGTAGAAATCCTCTTTTTGAGAATTTCTACTGAAGGTTCAAATCCGAAGCAAATTCGGATTGAATTACTCCTTTTGAGCAAATTATCCGCAGGAAATAACTCTAAACTTAAAGACTAAGAAAGTACTAGTTGACTCAAATACTCTGCGCCCACCTTAGCGCTCTGCATTGGACTTGAATCGTCATAGCGCTCCTGCTCTACGAGATAATATTGCATACCCGCATTCCGGGCGACTTTCAGGATTTTTGAAAAATTGATATTGCCGGTTCCTAAATCGCAGGAAGCGTCTCCTTCGCCGGGGGCGGCGTCCTTCTTCCGGTCTTTGATGTGGCAGAGCCGGAAGCGTTCCGGATATTTCTGCAAATAGGCGATGGAATCGGCTCCGGCGGTTTCTGCCCAGTAAATATCTATTTCAAAATCCACCAAGCCGGGATCTGTATTTTCTATCAAAAAATTCTGTGGGATGACTCCCTCCAATTCCTGAAATGAGTAGCCGTGATTGTGGTAGGCGAAGCGGATGCCGTTCTTCCGACATATCTCGCCCATGTTGTTGAACTCGTCGGCAATCCTCCTCCAGTCGTCCATCTTCTTTTGGGGCCCGACCCAGGGAGAAATGAGGTATTTCATTCCGATTTCACCGGCCTGCGCCGCCTTTTTCTCAAAATCTTTTCCTGTATCGCAGTGGCTGGCCACAAAATCCACCCCGATTTCATCCATGTATTGTTTAAAATCGGCGGGACGCATGCCCCAGAAGATGCCCAATTTGTCGTGCTCGTATCCTTCAAATTGCCGATAGCCATAATCGGCGAGCTCCTTCATCACGCCCTTTGGATCGCCGGGAATGACGTCCCGGACAGTGTACAACTGGATGCCGAAAACGGATAGACCGGGAGTAGCCGCCGGAGATGCGGCGCTGTCGTCCGAAGCCAGGTTTTGTTTTGATGAGTCGCCGCCGCTTTTGCAGGCCCATTGAGGAAGAATCATCGCTCCAGCGGCTACGGTGCCTGCCGCTGCGATGAACTTTCTTCTATTCAATTTCATGTCGAATTAATTTAAATCATTAAAATCGGAATCAGTCTCTTTTGGCTATTCGATAGACTACCCAGCCCATGAAGGCGTAAAATAGAACGCCGAGTATCATGTAGCCCTGCTCGCCCAGCAATGGCGTCAGCCATTTTTCAGCATTAATTTTATCTAAGAAATTCGCCACTCCCACATTCACCGACAGGATGGCGACGATGACGCCTGCCAGGGCGCCGCCGGCCACAAGCCCCGTTGCGAAGAGGTTGCCTTTGCCGAGTTCGTCGTCTTCCACCTTTTTCCCTTTGCGCTCTTTCAGCCAGTTCACGCCGCCTTTGATGGCGCCGCCCACGAAAATGGGCAGGGTCGTGGAGAGAGGCAGATACAGACCGATGGCAAAGGACAGAGCCGAGACGCTGCACAATTCCAGCGTGATGGCGATGAAGACGCCTACTAACACAAACTGCCAGTCGAGGTTATAGGAGAGCAGTCCTTTGATGAGGGTAGCCATCAGCGTCGCCTGTGGCGCTGCGTATTTTTCGCCGATAGCGTGGTGAATGCCCTGCGCTACGAGGTCGGGCGTCGGCGTGTCTAAGTACTTCACGGTGAATCCAATGACTATACTGGAAAATATGACGCCGATGAACAGCGCTAACTGCTGATACTTGGGCGTGGCGCCTACGATATAGCCCGTCTTCAAATCCTGGCTCGTGGCGCCGGCGTTGGCGGCTGCTACGCAGACCATCCCTCCCACCACCAATACCATTGGTTCGAAGACCTTCCCTGTCCAGCCGATAGCGATGAAGACGAGCGCCGTGGCCATGATGGTGGCGATGGTCATTCCTGAAATGGGGTTGTTGGAAGAACCGATAATCCCCACTATGCGACTGGAAACCGTGACGAAGAAGAATCCGAAGATGACGACCATCACTCCGATCAGCACTTTGGAAAAGAAACCTTCTCCAGGCATCATGGGTAGGAGCGCCATGAGCACTACGAGGGCTGCGCTGCCCAATAGCACCACCTTCATGCTCAGGTCTCTCTCCGTGCGGGAGGGCGCCGTTTCAGAGCCGCCCCCTTTCATGTTGCCGAAACTGCCTTTGAAGGCGGAAATTATCGTGGGCATGGTTTTCAGCAAGGTGATAAATCCGCCCGCCGCTACGGCGCCTGCACCGATTTGTCGCACGTAGGCGCGATAAACGGCGCTAGCTCCATCTGAGAAGGTGTGGGTCGCGGGATCCCAGCCTGCTCCTCCTCCCGGCGTGAGCATGTCTTTGAGGTAGCCGAGTTTTACCAATTGCTCTGCGATGACGTCCGGAGGGACGAGGCTCGCCAGCAGGGGGATGAGACCCAACCAGGCCAGCACGCCGCCTGCCACCAGCACTCCGCTGATGCGGGGGCCGATGATATAGCCCACGCCTAAATATTCCGGCGTAATTTCTCCGCTGACGGTGGCGGCGGGGAAGTATTTATTGACCATGGATGTGCCAAAACTCGGCAGCTCGGCGATGACGTGAAAAACCCGTTGCAGCATAGCGTAGGCTAAGGAAAAGCCCAAACCCATATAAGCGGTTTTTGCAAAGTCTCCTCCCTTGTCTCCCGCAATCAGCACCTGACCACAGGCGGTCCCTTCCGGATAGGGCAGGGTTCCATGCTCTTTGACTATGAGCGAACGCCGGAGCGGAATCATCATCAAAGTGCCCAGCACTCCGCCGAGCACCGCCAGAAAGAAAATCGTCCAGTAGCGAAAATAATTGTCGCCAACCGATGGATCGCTCAGGAAGAGAAAGGCCGGAAGCGTAAACACCACGCCCGCCGCCACGCTCTCGCCCGCCGAGCCGGTCGTCTGGATGATGTTGTTTTCCAAAATGGTAGTTCCAAAAAAGCGATGCCCCAATGAAATGGCCAGCACCGCAATGGGAATAGAAGCGCTGACCGTCAGTCCGGCTTTCAGCGCTAGATAAACCGTGGAAGCGCCGAAGATGATTCCGAAGATGATTCCGAGCAAAATAGCCCGAAACGTAAATTCTTTGACCGACGAATTGGAAGCGGGAATATAGGAGTTGAAACTCTCCTTAGTTTTTTGATTTTCCATGTGCTTTGTCTTGATGGATGATGGCAAAAAATACAATGTTCAAAAAACAAAAATTGCGGGGCGCAATGTAGTTAAAAAAATTTCGCAGGAAAATTTTAATAAAGGAATGTATCTGCTGCCCGATAGATAATTGTTGAGGATATTTTGAAACATTGCCTTCGGAGTGGTCAATAATTTTTTTCTTTGCCATTCGGAAATTTGCCCGGACGCCATGAAACTCATCTACAATTCCATTTTCCTCAATCACGATACCGGAGAAATGCATCCCGAAAACAGGAGGCGTTTGGAGGCTTTTGGGAAATTGGAGGAGACGGAAGTACCCGACGGAACGCCGTGGCTGCGATTTGTGCACACTGAAAAATATATTGAACAGGTACGGACTACCTGCCTGAGAAGCGGGTATTTCGACGGAGATACGCTAGGCTCGCCCGGCAGTTTTGAAGCGGCTCTCAGAGCTGTCGGCGCAACGGTGATGGCCAGCGAGACCGGCGACTTTGCTCTCGTCCGCCCGCCGGGGCACCATGCTTACCCCAACCGCGCCAGGGGATTTTGCCTATTTAATAACGTGGCCATTGCCGCTCAAAAATTAGCCGAGGAAGGCAAACGCGTCTTTGTGTTCGATTTCGATGGGCACCTCGGCGACGGCACAGAGTACATTTTCAATGAATCGGATCGGGTGTTTTACTGCTCCATCCACCAGTTTCCCGCCTTCCCCGGCAATGGCTGGATAGACAAAATAGGCGCTGGCAGGGGAAAGGGTTTTACCATGAACGTCCCCCTGCCGCCTGGTAGCGGCGACGATATTTTTATGGACGCCGCAAATATCTGCATGGAGGTCATGGAGCAATTTAACCCCGATGTAGTGGCCGTCTCCGCCGGGTTTGACGCCTATGTTTTTGACCATCTGCTGGATTTGCGGGTGTCGGAAAATAGTTTTTTCAAAATTGGAAAGATGCTGAAGGAACGCTCTAGTCGCATCTTCGCCGTACTGGAAGGAGGGTACAATGTCGAAGCACTCCCGCATTGCGTCCACAATTTTGCGGCGGGCGTCAACGGAGTAGAAATCCCCTTCCCGGGCGCTGAAACAGCTTCTTCCCGCAGCGTGTGGGAGGAATATGATATGAGAAAAGCTCAGTTGAGATTCGGTTGAAATTATTTTGTGAAAAACCTCTATGGGGTAGGAATGGGAATTTTTACAGGGCTTCCCGAAAAGGAATGGCTGCCAAATTCCCCAAAGAAGAATTGCAACTGAACTACATTGAATGACTACCGAACTACAATTGTCCATGTACACACATGAATATCAAAAGCGGGTGCGCTACGGAGAGACAGATCAAATGGGATATCTGTACCACGGGCGCTATGCCGACCTGTACGAAATAGGCCGGGTGGAGATGCTGCGTTCATTGGGAACGACTTACCGCGAGATGGAAGAAGTGGAAAAAGTGATGATGCCGGTGGCCAGTCTTCAGATGCGCTTTGTCAGGCCGGCCAAATACGACGAGATGCTCACCGTGCGCACCGCGCTACGCCAGTTGCCCGAAAAGGACATTACCTTCCACGTCGAGATTTACAATGAGCAGAAGAAATTAGTGAATGGCGGCTCTGTCCGATTAGTGTTTGTAGATATGACTACCCAGAGGACTATCCTTGCCCCCGAGTTTCTCCTCAGCCGCATTCGGATATTTTTCCCTTAATTTTTTTCAA
Organism: uncultured Saprospiraceae bacterium; assembly: GCA_964643005.1. GTDB lineage: Bacteria > Bacteroidota > Bacteroidia > Chitinophagales > Saprospiraceae > UBA6168. The sequence continues at coordinate 32,122 of CAZXQI010000021.1, forward strand.
ACTTTTATCAGTGGGTGGAAAGCGCCGGAATTTTTACACCGTTTTTCGGAGTCGGGTCTGCGCTCAGTTCGCAGTATTTGAGCGTATAGACGGATTTGTAACAGTCGGGGTCGGCGAGGAATTTTTTCACTTCCGACCAAGTCTGCTCATCCACTAAGGGTAGCAGGGGCTGCTCGACGGAGGCGACTAAAGCCAGAGCGGGGCGGATTTTCTCATCCCATTCCCGATAGTATTCGTCGAAGTCTTCCCGGCGAACCACTCCCCGGCAGTCTTCGTGGCCGCAGGTCACTTGGATAGGCTCCTCAATGTTGAAAATGCCGTACTCGTCGGTGATTTCTTCGCCCGGGTAAATATCCCGGATGGCGATCTCAAAACCGTAGCCCGTGCTGATGGTATTACAATGGCAATTGTGATTGACATATTTTCCGAGATCCCAACTGAGCACCCTAAACCCCTGCGCGTCGCGGTAGGAATATCTTTCGACAATTCTTTGCATGCTGGGCGTAAAGCGGGCAAACTCTTCAGAGCTGACAACGGATTCGAGCGGATCTTGGGCGTAGGTAATGGCGCCCTTTGGTATGAAGGCTGTGGCATAAACTCCGTAGCCTATCGCTTCATTGATGAATTGAAGCCGGGTATGAGGATGTATCATGGATATTAATAAATAGAAATTGTGTACCGACCATGAGGGGCAATACCGTCGCCTACCGGTCATTTCACGAGAAAAACAATATAGTTGGCTGTGCGCTTGTCGAGATGAAAATTGAGGATTTTAAGCTGCCTCTTAGCTGATAATCAGAATGTTAGCGAAAATGGGCTGCCTTCATTTCCCATATCCGGAGGCAGCTTTTTGAGAATTGACGATGGATAGTTACCTTTCGCCTTTTATGCGAAATTTATGCCAGTCAAGAAAAAATACTACGTAGTATGGGAAGGCGCCAAACCGGGCATATATGAAAGTTGGACGGAATGTCAACTCCAGGTGAAGGGCTACCCCAATCCGAAATTCAAGAAATTTGACAGCCTCGCCGAGGCGGAAGCCGCCTATGCCGGAGGACCTTCCATCGCTCCCCGCGCCAGGCCCTCTCGGAAGCCTGCGTCAGGTTCTTCCTCCTCTGTGCAAAATATTATCCGGGACAGCATTTCCGTGGATGCAGCGTGTAGCGGAAATCCCGGAGTCATGGAATACCAGGGGGTGGACACCCAGACCAAAATGCAGATTTTTCACCAGAAATTTCCTCTGGGAACCAACAACATTGGAGAGTTTCTCGCCATCGTTCATGCGCTGGCCATGTTTCATCGAGAGGGGAAGGACACGCCCATTTATACGGATTCCCGCAATGCACTGGCCTGGCTGAAACATAAGAAGTGCAAGACTACTTTGGTGCGCAACGCCAAGACAGAAGGGCTGCATCAGGTGATTGAACGGGCTGAAAACTGGCTCAAAACGCATACCTGGAAAAACCCCATTTTAAAATGGGAAACTGAAAAATGGGGAGAGATTCCGGCAGATTTTGGTCGCAAGTAATTCCCTTTCCCTACGCCCATTTTTTTTGTTCCAAAATTGCCTTTAGCGGGTATGCCCGATCCTCGAATCTTAAAAGTTTGGGCGCAAGTCAACCCCTGGCTGATAAAACTCGTTTTAAATTAGCCCTTCATTTTGCCATCTTTTTTATTGGAATGACGCCGGTAGATGAGCCTGGCCGAAAGAGTTGAACCGTCTGCTGCGCCGTAAAAACTTAGACATGACAAAGAAAAGCGCCATACTCGAAATTCTGGAAGAAGTGACGGACCCGGAAATACCGGTGCTGACGATCGCCGACCTCGGCGTACTGCGGGAAGTGTTGGTGGACGATGAGCAGGTGGAAGTCGTCATCACGCCGACCTATACTGGCTGCCCGGCCATGAACGCCATCGAGCGCAACATTAAATCCATCCTGAGAAAAAATGGCTTTGAGTCCGTAAAGGTCAGGACGGAACTCAGCCCCGCCTGGACGACAGACTGGCTGTCCGAAGAGGGGCGAAAAAAACTGAAAGCCTTTGGCATTGCGCCGCCGGCAGGCTCTACGGATAAAATGTCGCTGCTTGGAAAGGAATCAAAAATAGAGTGCCCCCGCTGCGGTTCCACGAATACGAAGATGATCAGCCAGTTTGGCTCTACGGCCTGCAAAGCGCTCTACCAGTGTCGGGAGTGCTTAGAGCCGTTCGATTATTTTAAATGCCATTAGTGAAAAAATCGCAAAGGCAGCGCTGAAAACTAAAAGCCTTGCGGGTACTCAAGGGACTGCCGCCAGCCTTAATTTTTTTTAAAAAATGAACTCACTACAGGGTTTACATCGGTGGACTTCGGATTTTAAATCGAGTCAGAAAATGCCGGTAATGTTTCTCGGACACGGCAATCCGATGAACGCCATCATTGAAAATGAATTTTTTAAAAAAATAGGAAAATTGGGAATGCAAATCCCGAAGCCTAAAGCCATCCTCTGCATTTCCGCCCACTGGGAAACGAGAGGAACCTACACCACCGCCACAGAAAATCCGCCGACTATCCACGATTTTGGAGGCTTCCCCGAAGAGCTATACGAAGTACAATATCCCGCAAAAGGCAGCCCGGATTTGGCCGCATATACGCAGGAACTAATAGAGGAAACGCCCGTTCTCCTCGACGATCATCGGGGCTTAGACCACGGCGCCTGGACGGTTTTGCAGGCGCTCTATCCCGACGCCGATATTCCCGTCGTGCAAATGAGCTTAGATCATTTTCGCTCGCCTCAGTTTCATTTTGACCTCGCTGCGCAATTGAAACCCCTGCGCAAAAAGGGCGTCCTGATCATCGGCAGCGGCAATATGGTTCACAATCTGCGCCGGGTAGCCTGGGACAAAATTTACAGCGAATACGGTTACGACTGGGCAATAGAAGCGCAGGAAAAGATGCGGCAATACATTTTGGAAGGCGATACCGGCCGGCTTATTCGCTATGCCGACCAGGGCGCCGCCTTCTCGCTGGCTGTGCCGACGCCGGAGCACTACCTGCCGTTGCTCTATGCCCTGGCTCTGAAAGACAATCGGGACGAGTTGTCCGTATTCAACGATAAAACCATCGCCGGGTCTCTTTCGATGGCTTCTCTACAGATGGGTTGAAAGGAAGGGAATTGACTTTTTTGCCTGGATAAAAACTGGCCTTTCCGACTATCCTGGCCTGCCATTTTTTATAAAAAATAATGGAAAGTAAGGGGAGGGGCTAAAAATAGAAAAAGGAGTAGAGCCGATTCTACTCCTTTTTTTGTGCTTAGATTTAAAGTGTGGTGAATTTTAATTTTCGCTTGGGACGATGGTCTTAGCCTCTTCAATAATTTTTTTTGCCAATTCAATAATACGCGTGTCTTCGATTAGAACGATGCCTCCGTCTGGTCCTGGTTGAACCTGTAAGCCCGCGATTTGCCCTTCCTCGTAATACTTCTGAGCGCCGAAATAATTTCTGACCGTTTGCTCTTCGATGTTCAATTCACTGGCAATGCGGGCTACGCTGCCCGTCGGAAGACTGTGTTTAATGTCTCTCAACTCATTGAAGGTAATGTACATAGCGATAAAATTTTAACATGAAGCAACCGGCTGACTATCGCCTGTACCCCGGCCTTTTAACTGAAAATCAAGCTGTTATTTAATTTGAAATAGTGAACAGGCCACGATGCTTTGCCATACCCCGCAGATTGCAAAAAAGGTGTTTATCAGTAAGTAAAAGAACTTTTTTATGATAGGGGAAAGATAGACGTTTTCTGAAACAACGCAAATCAAAAATGAAGGTTTTTTTTTGAACTGCAAATTCGATGCTGAATCCAATTCGTTGAGACGAGGCAATTTATGGAAGCGGTGTAAGCCCGGCGACCAAAACTCCTTCCTCAACAAAAAGAATTATGTTTCCAAAGATGGCAGTCGCCTGCTTAAAACTTAGACTTAACTTTACCGCTTTAACAATCCTCGCACTACCTTTTGCCGGCGCATGCGATTTCGACGACCAAATTTATCAAAGCTATTTAAGACCATCGGCGATCTGCCTTTTATTGCCATACCCTTAGGCTGGTCAAAGACGCATTCCCTGCCGGGCTTTTTTGGCGTGCCTGTTTACGACGTACTCGTCTTTCTCTATCGGGAATCCACCCGGGTGACATTATTTTCCAGAGCCAACGCCATGGCTTTCAGCTTTTTCCTGTCGCTGTTCCCGGCCATTATTTTCCTGTTTACGATAGCGACTATGCTCCCCATCTACACGGCCTTCGAGTATGAGATCAATAGCTATATAGACCTCATCATGCCCTCCAATGCGGGAAAAGAATTGCAAATGGCCATTAAAGAGATGGTGAAACCCAACGCCGGTTCTCTCTCCATAGGCTTCATTCTCGCTCTTTATTTTTCATCCAACGGCATGCAGATGATGATGGAGGGATTCCAAAAATCCCACCTGAAAGCCTTTCGGAAAAGAGGAATTTTAAAGCAGCGCTTAGTCGCCATCGGACTGGTCATAGTGATGGGATTGCTGCTCATGTCTTCCGTGCTCCTGCTCATCACGGGCGACTATGTCATCAACTGGCTGGCCAGCCTGCTCGGCTTTGCGGGGACGGGAGGCGCCACCATCAAGGCCATTCGCTGGATTGTCATCGTGGCTCTGTTTTATTTATGTATAGCCGTAATTTACAGGTACGGAGCCGCCCTTCACGTCAAATTCAAATGGATAACTCCGGGAGGAACCTTAGCTACCATCCTTTGCATTCTGATTTCATTGGCCTTTTCTGCTTATGTGGGGGCGTTTAATACCTACAATAAAATTTACGGCTCTATCGGCACCATCATCGTCCTGATGCTCTGGATTCAACTCAATTGCCTGATTCTCCAGATTGGTTTTGAATTAAATGCCAGCATCGCCGTGAACAGGGATTTAAAATCAGAGCGCACAGAGGAGGCGGCAGACTGGGCGAATTGAAGCCGGAGAGCCTGAACTTTTTTATAAATTTTCATCGGCAGCCCTTTTGTTAACTTCTTCAAAAATTTTGAAAGAACGATTATCAGTTTTTGGTGTTCCTTGTACGTGCCTCTCGTTTTATTTTAAAATAAAGCCGGAAGGCTACCCGATATTTAAACACAGCGCACAAAGAAATTCATGAAAAAGATAAAAACACTTGGCGAACTCAAAGCCACCGGATACCGTCCCCGCTCCATTAAGCTGGAGCTGAGGGAAAACCTCATTCAAAAACTCCAAAAAAAGGAAGCCGTCTTTGAAGGTATTTACGGATTTGAAGATACCGTCCTGCCGGACATCGAGCGGGCGGTGCTTTCCCGACACAATATCGTTCTGCTTGGTCTCAGGGGGCAGGCGAAGACCCGCATTGCGCGGATGCTCATTCACCTGCTCGACGAATATGCGCCCATCGTCGCAGGCAGCGAACTAAACGACGATCCCATGCAGCCCCTTTCGCGATACGCCTTAGACCTCATCGCAGAGAAAGGAGACGATACCCCCATCGAATGGCTGCACCGCACCAAACGCTACGTGGAAAAACTGGCGACGCCCGATGTGAGCATCGCCGACCTCGTGGGCGATGTGGATCCCATCAAGGCCGCTACCCTGAAGCTGCCTTACTCCGACGAGCGGGTCATTCACTTCGGCCTCATCCCTCGTTCGCACCGCAGTATTTTCGTCATCAACGAATTGCCTGACTTACAGGCGAGGATTCAGGTTGCCCTGTTCAATATCCTACAAGAGGGAGATATGCAGATTCGGGGATTCAAGCTGCGGCTGCCGCTCGATATTCAGTTTGTGTTCACCGCCAATCCGGAGGATTACACCAACAGGGGCAGCATCATCACCCCGCTGAAAGACCGCATCGAGAGCCAGATTCTGACGCACTATCCCCGCAACGTCGAAATCGCCCGCAGCATTACGCAGCAGGAAGCCCGGTTGGCAGACGAGCAGAAAAAACTGGTGGTGGTTCCCGAAATGTTGCAGGTGCTCTTAGAGCAGATCTCCTTCGAGGCTCGCGATAGCGATTTGGTGGACGAGAAGAGCGGCGTCTCCGCCCGATTGAGCATTTCGGGTTTTGAGAACTTAGTCAGCACGGCAGAACGGCGTATGTTGATCAATGGCGAAAAGAAGGCCACTGCCCGCATTTCCGACTTCTGGGGCGTCATCCCCGCTATCACCGGCAAGGTGGAGTTGGTGTATGAAGGCGAGCAGGAAGGCCCCTACTATGTGGCGCTCAGTCTGATTGGCGACGCCATCCGCGAGGTGTTCCTCAGCTATTTCCCCAATCCCGACAAATTGAAGAAAGGAGAGGAACGCGATCCCTATGGCATCGTCAAAGCCTGGTTTGCCGGAGGGCATTCCGTGGATTTGTTCAACGACGCCACGGAAGAGGTTTATCACCAGGAACTTGACAAAGTCGCAGGCCTGCGCCGGCTGATGGACGCCTATAACATTCCGAAAGAACAGCAGTACC
>CAZXQI010000022.1:0-38565 GCA_964643005.1 uncultured Saprospiraceae bacterium
ATATATAAGCATGATGGGGCGCTTTCATCCCATTTCGTCAGCTTTCTGTTGCTGATCGCACATATTATAATCCATCATAACGGGTCTTTGAGGAAACAGATTTTTAAAATTTTTACATGGATTAAATGGGTGCGCCAGACAGCGGGTTTCAAATGCAGAAAATCTAAAACAGCAAAAAAAAATCGTCAAAAAAAAATTCCAAAGTTTGGATTTGGAACCTTTTTCAATACCTTTGCAGGCGGAATTTAAACATTCTGACATTTCTCCCCCTTCTTATTCTCACTCAGATACCAGTTCCGGCTTTTTAATTTCCCATCTGGTCAGGTTTCACTCCAACACTTTTTTTAATTCAAAAAACAAAGACTATGCGTTATCTGTACCACGTGGCAGGGATGTGTCTATTCCTGCTGTTCACCCTTAGTTTGCAGTCTCAGACCCAGTACATCGGACCTGCCAATGGCGATTGGTTTTCACCGGCCAACTGGAACAATGGGCTGCCTGCGGCTGGAAACGACGCCCTGATCGGCGGCGGAGTCTCCGTCAACATCGGAAGTCCGCTAACGGTCAGTTTCACCGTTTCCAACTTCGGCGTTCTCACCGTAAAAGCTGCCATTACCGTGACTGCGGGCAGCAATTTCAACAACTTCAATTCGATGGAAGTCTCCTCTTCAGGAAGTATTGCCAACAAGGGGATTTTCTCCAGTTACGGCTCCATGACCTTTGCGGGAGCTGCTGGCTTTTCCAACGAAGAAGGAAGTTCATTTAGCAACAACGGAACCTTTACCCTCCAAACGACACTGGTCAACAAAGGCGTCATTTCCAATAACGGAACCATTGACGCACTCAACGGAACTCTTCAGCAGGAAGGAACTTTCGACAACAACCAAACTCTGACGACCAAGTCGTTAACAGTTACCTCCACTTTCAACAATAACTTTGGCGCCATCCTAAATATCACGGGGAGCGCGCCGGTGTTGATCGTGAACGGCGACTTTAGCAATGCCGGTACAGTCAACAACGCCGGCCTCTGTACCATCAACGGTACTTTCACCAACATTTCCAACTTCAATAACCAGACGAATGCCGTGTTGACCATCAATGCCGGCGCCCAATTCAATCACACCGGCGGCGTAGTTGAAAATGATGGTATCGTCCAGATGTACGGAACCTACACCAACAGTTATCAGATACTTAACAGGGGAGAATGGAATTCTTTCGGTCAGTTCAACAACAACAACCTGTTTGATAACCGAGCCGGCGCCAACTTTACCCTTCGACCCAACTCTCAGATGAGCATGGGTTATGGGTCAAAAATTCTTAATGCCGGCGCCTTCGACAACAAGGCTACCATCAACACCTTTGGAGCTATTGAAAACAACGGAACATTTACCAACAGCGGTAACATCACTACTCATAGTGGGGCGCAGGTAACGAACACTGCCAACTTCACCAACACAGGGTCGCTCAATTCCAGCGATCAGGTGTCCAATGAAGGTACATTTATCAATAAAGGCAAGGTCACGGTGAATAGCGGTTCACACTGGCTAAACAAAGCCAGCTTCACCAATGATATTGGCGCTACTGTCACCGTCATTCAGGATTTTCAAAATCAGGCCGGCGCTACTCTGAGTAACTACGGAACTTTTAAAAATACTATCCGGACGCTCAACGAGGGTAGTTTCATAAACAACGCTTACCTGCTCAACACAGGTGATTTTACCAACGAAACCGGAGCTACGCTCACTAACAATGAATTATTCCACCAACAGGCAGGAAACATCCGCAACAAGGGAACTCTGGTCAACTACAAAAAGATGTTCAGCGACAACTGCTCCTCAATTAGCAATGCGGGAGGCCTGATTGACAACACTGCAGGCGCTATTGAAATATGGGGTATTCTGTTCCAAAGGGGTACGATCATCGGGGACGGCCTCGACCTCAACGAAGGCTACATCCATACGGACGAAAGTTCTGAAGCGCCGGATCTGTGCCAGGACGGAACCTTTAGCGCCAATATTGACGGGGACGTCAAGGTTTACACCAACGCCCTGATGGCTTTTCCGGGTTTTGACACCTGCGCCAACATGGTTTATTTAGGAAATGGCATCGGCAGAAATGTTTATAACTGTTCCGATGTCGGTTCAGTGATTGACGTTAACGTCGTGCTGTACACCCGTATGAACGACTCCCTGACCTGTCTGGCAAAGGTGACTGCCGTAGATATCCTGGCGCCCGAATTTGAAGATTGTCCTCAAAACGTGGTCATCTTCACACCTGACGCCACGGCTACAGCTACCTGGTCTGTACCTACTGCATTAGATAATTGCACGGCAACTAATCTCACTTCCACGCACAATCCGGGAGCTACCTTTTCCGTGGGGATTACCTCGGTCACCTATACGGCGACAGACGCTTACGACAATGAAAACTTCTGCCAGTTTCTCGTGGACGTTCGGCAGATTGCGCCGGGTGGTAATTGCAATGACGATTCAAAAGGCCCGACTTTCACCAATTGCCCTCCCAACCAAAATGTACAGGCGACTTCCAACATGACACCTGTTACCTGGTTGGCGCCTACGCCGAACGATAACTGCAAACCGATCGCCATGGTGGCCAGCCATGTTCCCGGTCAGGGATTCCCGATCGGCGCAACAACAGTCGTCTATACCGCTACCGATGGCAAAAACAACAGCAGTAGCTGCTCATTCACTGTTACTGTAACGGCAGAGAATCGCTGTCTCAACGACACTCAAAATCCGGTCATTACAAGTTGTCCGGCCAATATTTTTGTGTCGCTCAACTCCGCCATCAATGGAGCGGTAGCCATCTGGAATCAACCAAAAGTTTCAGACAATTGCGGGGTCGTCAGTTTTAGCAGCAACTATGCTTCAGGTAGTATTTTCCCGGCAGGCTCGACTACCGTCACATACACCGCCAAGGATGCCGCCAATAACACTTCTACCTGTAATTTCACTGTTACAGTCGGTAGCGATCCCTGCCCTGGCGACATTTCGGCGCCGGTGATTTCAGGCTGTCCGGCAGACATCAATATACTGACGACGGGTACCAGCTCAACAGCCACCTGGACGGCGCCTTCCGCTACGGATAGTTGCACGCCGATCACGGTCAACAACAACTACTCGCCGGGGGCCGCCTTCCCAACAGGTGCAACGCAGGTGCGCTACCAGTTTTCAGACAAAAAAGGAAATACTTCGGAATGCACCTTTAAAGTTACGGTTCAGAATGCGTGTTCCATAGATAATGTGGCGCCTGTCATTTCAGGTTGCCCCTCAGATATCACTATCTCTGGTGGAGCCCAGGGTTCAGGTACTGCAACCTGGACACCGCCAACAGCCGCCGACAATTGCGGCCTGGCCGTCTTCACATCACAGTATCTTCCGGGGGCTACTTTCCCGGAAGGAGTGACCCAGGTTGTTTACACGGCAATTGACCTCAGAGGTAATTTGAGCAGTTGTGGTTTCAACGTAAGCGTCGTAGGCGCGCCAGACTGTACCAACAACTCCTCCCCCATCAATAATACAACGGATGTGGATCCTGCCGGAGCGACCCTGTCCTGGGAAACAGCTTCGGGAGCTTCGGGCTACGACGTCTATTTAGGAATTACCAATCCGCCCGCCACCCTGGTCGCCAGTAATGTCAACGGAACTTCTACGACCATATCGAATCTGCAGAGTGGTCAAACTTACTACTGGTATGTTGTTCCTAAAAATGCCGCCGGCAGCGCATCAAATTGTGGCGCTACCAAAACAACCAGCTTTTCTACTGCTACACCAGAGGCCGGCTGTAACAGAAACGTACTCTTTGTGACCGGAGCAACCAAGTTGAGCGCTTCCGACGCTACAATCAAAGCAAAACTGGAATCATGGGGCTTTACCGTAAGCGTTAAAAAAGATAGCGATTCCAAGGCTTCGGACGCCAATGACAAGGGGTTGATTATCATCAGCGGCACCGTGAATTCAACTTACGTGAACACCAAGTTCACCAATAGCACTGCGCCCATTATCAATTACAAAGCAGCTTTGTATGACGATTTGAAAATGACCAATACAGTCAACGGTATCCACTACGGAATAGCCTACTTTGTCACTCAAACCGTCATGAAAACGACCAACCACCCTCTGGCGGCAGGATTGAGCGGAACCGTACCCTTATTCTCTTCCTACCAAACTGCTTCCTGGGGCGTACCGTCTTCGTCTGCTATCAAAGTTGGCCATCTACAGGGATACAGCTCTTACTTCATGTTGTTTGGCTATGAAGCCGGAAGCGATATGTTTGGTCTCAAGGCGCCGGCCAGAAGGGTAGGATTCTTCTTAGAAGATATCAATGCCGTTTCCATGAATACCAAAGCCTGGAAGCTTTTCGAAGCGGCAGTATTCTGGGCCTCAGACTGCGAGTCCTGTAGCAGCACACCGCCCAAAGCGGTCTGTAAAGACATCACTTTGCAGCTCGATAAAATTGGGCAATCCGTACAAATCAATGGCCAGAGTTTAGACAACGGCTCAACGCCAGGGGGCTGTCCAGGTACAACAATGACGCTCAACGCGTCACCCACCAGCTTCAGCCAGCCCGGTACATATACTGCCACTCTGACGGTGACCAATTCTCAGGGGCTGTCCTCAAAGTGTACTTCGAAGGTGACTGTCTTAGCTCCTTCTTCCTGCAATACTCCGCCTATTGCCATCTGCAAAGACATCACTTTGCAACTCACTAAGATTGGACAATCTATACAGATCAACGGACAGAGCATAGATGGCGGCTCAACGCCGGGAGGCTGCGCAGGAACCACGATGACGCTCAACGCATCGCCCACCAGTTTTAGCCAGCCCGGGACTTATAATGCCACTCTGACGGTGACCAATTCCATAGGCTTGTCTGCAACCTGTATCTCGAAGGTGACTGTCCTGGCGCCTTCTTCCTGTAACAATGTCGTTTCAGGCGGTAGCATCGCAAAAACCTGCATAAACGGCCAGGTGAATTTAATAAGCACGAAAGAAGCCAGCGGAGGTTCCGGCAATCTCGAGTATAAATGGTATTCCAGCACCAAGAATTGTACGCAGAACATGGCAGCCGTATCAGGAGAAAACGGCGCTTCCTTAGTTGTTGGAAGCGTGAGCGAGACTACCTATTTCGTCCGCTACGCCAAACGAAGCGGATGCTCTGACTGGGTCGCTAACAGCAATTGCGTTACTGTGGAACCAAACGAGTGCGCCTACGATCCCAACAAATGTTACCGGATTGTTGCAAAGCACAGCGGGAAAGTATTGAGACTCAAAAACGGTTCTTACGACAATGGAGATCCCGTTCAGCAAGGCGCCTGGAATGAAGGCATTCAGCACAATCGTTGGAATTTGGTGACCCTCAACAACGGGTATTTCAAAATTGTCAACGTGCAAACCGGGAAAGTCTTAGACGTAACAGGCTCTTCTACCGCCAACGGCGCCAAAGTGATACAGTGGGGCTCTAATGGCGGCAACAACCAGCAATGGAAACTCGTCAGTCTGGGCAATGGCGAATTTAGCATCGAAGCCCGCCATTCCGGGAAGGTATTAGATGTCGAGGGCGCAGGTACGGGCGAGGGCGCACAGGTTCTTCAATGGACATGGCACGGCGGCGACAACCAGCGTTTCTATCTGGAAGAGGTCGCCTGCTCTTCATGCAATACAGACGTTCTGTTCGTTGTCGGAAGCACCAAGTTGTGCAATGGCGACAACTGGGTGAAAAGCCGCTTACAAAGTTTAGGCTATAGCGTAACCGTGAAAACCGGTTCATCTGTAAAGGCTGCAGACGCCAACGGCATGGGATTAATCGTCGTCAGTTCCAGCGTCAATGCGGCAGACGTGAATTCCAAATTCACCAAAGTTGCCGTTCCTCTCATGACCTGGGAAAGCGCCCTGCTCGGCTACCTGAAGATGACGGGGAGTTTGAACGGGTTTTGCTACAGCGAGACGGTATCCAATACCGTGATGATCAACAAGCCGTCCCATCCTTTAGCGGCAGGCCTGAGCGGCAATGTCAAGGTGTATTCCTCTGTCAACCTGATGCACTGGGGCGCCACCAACAACAGCAATGCTGAAATGGTAGGAAGAATCGCCGGCGATGCGTTTGGTGTTTTCGGCTATGAATCAGGCGCTACTATGCAAGGCGGGTTCAAGGCGCCGGCGCGCAGGGTATCCTTCTTCCTGTCGGATAATACCGCTACGCTGTTGACCACCAACGGCATTAAGCTCTTTGATGCTGCCATTGCCTGGGCGGCACAGTGCAACAGCGGCCCGATGTTCGGCGGAGACAATGTAGATAACAGAAGCGTAGAAAATGATGAAAATCTGATAACAGTACCAGCTGAGGTTACCGTCTATCCAAACCCTGCCAGAGATAAGGTCTTTGTAAATCTCCCGGCATATAATGGAAGCGAGGTACTCATCAGGCTTATAGACGCCAGTGGCACTGTTCGACAGCAATGGGAAGTCAATGCAAACACAGAAGGGAATGAACTCTCGCTCCCCTCTCATGCTCCTGGGTATTATCTGCTTTGGATAATGCCGTCTAACACGACGCAACCTATCGTTAAAAAGCTTGTGCTGGAAAGGAACTAACAGATTTTTTCCCATAAGCGGGGAGGCTGATTCATTTCAGCCTCCCTTTTTTTTTAATAAAATTCCTTTCAGCTATTTTCTCTTCTCCGAAAACCATCCAGCCATTAAGGAAATCCATCATCTTCACCCTCGTCGCTTCTCACCCTCTGCTGAATTGGAACAATTTTCGCAGGTGAACACCCCGCAAGCCCTTTCATTTAGAAGCCCCCTCCTTTTAGTAATTTCTATCTTTTTTAAAAGCTTTAAGTCAATTAGTTAAGTAATCGCCTTAATCTAAGGCTTATTTTCTCCCCTGTCCCCTCATTATTTTTCAACGTAATCTCTATGCTTTTCCTAAAGACCCCTTTGGAAATGTTGCTGCTTTTATATACTGACAAACACAAAAAAATGAACAATTCTTTACGTTTAAGAAACCGACAAATCAGCGTCTTTCCCAGTGTGATTTTTTCTACTGAGAGTTTGAAGGGCTTTCTATTTGTAAGTCAGGTCTTCAAAAGAAGTTCTTACAACAATCAATTTTTAAGATTACCGGGCTTTCTCCTACTGGCTGTCTGCCTCAGTGTGGCCAATTCGGTTAGCGCCCAAATAACGGCAGGTCCCGTCGCCAAAAAGGAACTCAGCAACGCAAGCTCTGTCAATATTCCCTACAACAACCTGGGCGGCTCCAATCAAATACTGATGGTAGGGGTATCTGCACAGCAGCCCTATGCTTCTGTCACGACTGTTACTTATGGAGGAAAGCAGCTAACCAGGCTGGACAGAACCGAAAGCACAGACCAAAGTCGCGTTGAAATCTGGTACCTGATGTCTCCATCTGTCGGAAACGCAGATGTCGCAGTTCATAATAGCGGGAGCGAGAATGGGATCGTCGGCGTTATGACATTTTCGGGAGTCAACCAAAGCAGTCCTTTTGGCCAAACCAACAACGCCCAAGGTTCCAGCACAAAGGCTTCAGTATCAGTCGCTTCTGCCAGTGGAGAGCTGGTATATAGCGTTGTTTCATTTAATAATGGCGAGAGCAACCTGAATCCGGGAAGCGGTCAGGCAGAACATTGGGATGGGACCATCAACAGTTCGACGACAGGCGCCGGCGGTACCAAAGCAGGCGCAGCCTCCGTCAATATGACCTGGGAGTCTAATTCGGCGCGCTGGACAATAATTGCCACCTCCCTAAAACCTGCCAATAATCCAACTACTTTCCCCGGAGGGGCGCCTGGAGTTGCGATTTGGCTGAAGGCGAACCAGGGTATCAGCAACGGCAGCACGCTCAGCTGGTCAGACCAGTCAGGTAAGGATCGTCACGCTACGCAGTCCTCTTCATTCTCTAAACCCCTTTTAACTGAAAATGTATTTAATTTCAATCCGGGCTTCTTCTTTGACGGAACCGATGATTTTCTCAATCTCCAGGGCGTCTCTTCCCTGCCTTCGGGCAAAACAAAAGTGCAGGCCTTTGCCGTAGCCAGCCACCTAAATTCTACAGGTAGCAGTTGGTCGCACATCATTTCTTATGGAAGTCCCGCTGAATATCAAATGTTTGGCATTGGGAAACAGGAATTTTCTGCCAACGCCACCACTATGATGTGGGGAGAAAAAGATGCTTACAGCACTGCTCAGGAGTTTGCCGATAACAAGGCGGTTCTTCTCGACGGAAAATATACCGGCTCCGAGGTTGTCATTTCATCCTATGGGAAACAAGTCGGCATATATTCCGGCACAAACAAAAGAACTACGACAGCGGGCTACGTAGGAGTAGATATAGAAAAAGCTTCCAACACTTACTGGAACGGCAATATTTCTGAAGTCATTTTCTTCCCCGACAACCTGAGCGCCACTCAGGTAAAGCAGGTAAACTCCTACCTGGCGCTCAAATACGGCATCACGCTGGATCAAAGCCCTTCACAAGACTATATCGCCTCTGACGGCAGTACTTTTTATTGGAAGGCCGATAGCAACACAGAATATAATAAAAATATTGCGGGAATCGTCCGGGACGATTTATCGGGCTTAAATCAAAAACAGTCAATGTCCGTTAATCCAGGTCTTCAGGTCATCATGGGCAACGGGGGCACTATTGCCCCAACCAATGCCGTAAATAATAAAGACTTTTCAGAGGACAAATCTGCTTTAGTATGGGCCGATAATGGGGGTTCTATTGTAGCATGGACAGCAGAAGGCGCGCCAAGCGGACGCAATATTTTACCGAGGAAGTGGAAGGTACAGAAAACCGGCGCGGTTAACTCGGTCAGAATACAGGTTCCCGATGGAAACTTAGACGAATTCGCAGCTCAGACTACAGGGAAAAACGCAGACTTAGAAATAAAAAGCTCTGCATCCCGGGGTCAGACTTTCAAATACACGACGGGCGCCAGCACCTATTCAGTGAACAGGCTTCAGGTTTATCTTCGCAAGGACTCTGACGCCCCCGGCCAGACGATCACATTTAGAATCAGAAGTTCATGGGAAGGAGCGGACCTCGCTACAGCTACAATCAAAGCTACCGACCTGACCACCACTTATGACTGGTACAACCTTGTTTTATCCTCAGAACTTCCATTGACGAAAAACACGGTTTATTTTATTCGGGCAGATAACCCGGGAACGGGCAAATTGTATTGGGGACAGGCCGGCTCCGGTTCATACGCCAATGGAGCGGCGCTGACTACAAGTGGAGCCACAGACGGCGCTAAAGACAATCTGTTCAGAGTCTTATACGCCACCCCAAACGCCTTACCCGATGAAGATGGCGGCTCTATTTATTTATTAGTTGATAATGACGGCAATTTTACTTCCGGCGCCAATTCCTACAAAATGACGCTCCTGAATGGTTTCTGGGAGACAGTTGTAAGCTTCAACAACGGGCAGTATTTCACTTTTGCAAATGGCTGTTCTATTTCTGTTTCAGGCGACAAAACCGATGTATCTTCCTGCTTTGGCGCTTCTAACGGCGCCATCACGCTTACCCACCAAGGAACCGGTCCTTTTACTTATGTGTGGTCGCTCAGCGATGGCGCCATCATACCTTTCGG
Source organism: uncultured Saprospiraceae bacterium (assembly GCA_964643005.1). Classification (GTDB taxonomy): domain Bacteria; phylum Bacteroidota; class Bacteroidia; order Chitinophagales; family Saprospiraceae; genus UBA6168. The sequence continues at coordinate 9,641 of CAZXQI010000022.1, forward strand.
CGCCAATAATTTAAAGGAACTAACCAATCTCACCGCCGGAACTTACGAAGTAAAAGTTACCGACAAGAACGAATGCGTGGGTCTTGCCGGCTTTGTACTCTATCAGCCCGAACAACTCAGTTTAGATGCAATGGTTACCGCAGAATTTCCATATAGCGGCGCCAACGGTACTATCACACTCAATGCAACAGGCGGCGTCACACCTTATAAGTTCGACTGGGAAGATATATCTGGCAACAATAATTCAAAAGACCGGACAGGACTCAGCGCCGGCGTCTATTCAGTAACCCTGACAGATGCAAAAGGCTGCACCATTGAAAAGTCATTCGAAGTTGAGGCATTCAACCTGGTCTATAAAGACCTCTACCTTTCCGACCCATCGCAATCCCTGGATCGCATTGATCCGGTAGCATCCGCAGATGCCACAACGGCTTCTGTCAACATTGGAAAAGGTGTGAACACTGCAATTGTAGCAGCATCGACAAGCAAGGGATCTTCCAAAACAGTTAAATCCGGAAGTACGCTCAGTTTTGCTCATTCGCCTGGTACGGGTTCAAACAGGCTGCTGCTCGTTTCTGTGGCGGTGGGAACTACTTTTTTCACCAGCACTCCAGGGACTGTAACGAACGTCACATTTGGCGGAACGACTATGACGCAGGTGGCCGCCGAAATAGAAAATTCAGTCCGAACCTATATTTACATGCTCCAAAACCCTACTGCCAGCCCTTCTGCAGAAGTGGTAATTACCATAGGAACACGTACATCGAGCGTCACTGCTTCTGCCACTACCTTTACCGGCGTGGATCCAAACAACCCGCTCGGTACGCCAGGCAAATACAACGACAATTCTTCTTCCATTCAGGGGACTTATTCCTCCAGCACAGGATCGCTCGTTTACTCAGTTGCCGCAGTTAATGGAAAAAGCATCATCCCCTTCGTCAATCAGAGCATTTCTATTGCATCGGGGCAGACTGAACTGTGGAAATCAAGTGGATTTGATTATGTAAGTGCGGCAACGAGCACTAAGCCAGGCGCCTCGTCTGTGATAGTCCAATATAATTTCGGCTATCTTTCCTATGCCTGTATGATAGCGGTCAGTATCAATCCAACTCCGCCATTGAGCGATAATACTTCTTTTACCCAGGCTCCGGCTATATGTAGTCCGCTTACTATTAAGAGTGGCCAACCCATTTTTGTCACTGCGTATGCTTCGGTATTATCCGGTTCGATGCCGGCCAGTCCGGCTATCACCGCGACTCTAAAATATGGATCTACAAATATCATTTCGCTATCGTCGCCCACCTGGAATAGCTCCACCGGCCTATTGACCTGGACAGGCGCCTTAAACGACGACATGACCATACCAGCCGGTCAGGCGATACGATTAGATTTTTCAACTTCATTGTCGGGGCTTGCATTTTCCATTCTTTATGACAGTCAGTCATATCCCTCTAAGGTCTCCCTGCCAGTTACGACCTACATAAAAATTACAGACTTTGCCGCATACAACGCCAACTACCCTAACGGTAGCGTCATTACAGGTACGGGAACAGGCACGAATGTCTATTTACGGGCGACAGTAACCGACCCATTCGGCTCGGATGACATAACCGGTCTGACCATAAATCTGCCGCCTTCGGGCAATGCGGTGGCCATAACGCCGATAGCTACGCCTTCCTGCGAAAAAGTTTATCAGTACATTTTGAATACAAGCGGATTATCCGGTAGCTATTCCATGACAGCCATCGCCAAAGAAGGTCTGGAAAATATGGTGACAGATGAGGAAATGCTCAGTTTTGATGTTTGCTCGCCCGCTATCGGCGCACCTGTATTCGCTTTGGGAACCACTTCTACACGCTGCCAGGGAACCGGCGATGCCGCCTATACAGCCACCTCCGCCAATTCCACCGGCATCTCATACAGCCTCGATGCAGATAGCAAGGCAGCCGGAAACAAGATAAATTCCACTACCGGTGTAGTCACTTTTATTGCGGGATGGCAGGGTACGAGTACAATCGCGGCCACAGCCAGCGGCTGCTCCGGCCCCAAAACAGCCAGCCATACAGTAACTACAACGCCTTCGGTAACTGTGCCGGTGTTTGCCGTGGGCGCCAGCTCCGAGCGATGCAAAAAAGCGGGTACAGAAACCTACACAGCCACCGCCAATAATACCACGGGGATTACTTACTCACTTGACGCAGCGAGTTTATCTGCCGGCAACACGATTAATGCGAATACGGGTGTTGTCAGCTATAAGGCCAACTGGAGCGGTCAGACAATCATTACAGCCAGCGCTGCCGGCTGCAACGGTCCGGCCACAACTAACCACACTGTTACCGTGATTGGGGTAGTGGCTATCGAAGACCTGGCCACAGGAATTCAGTCCGTGCCTTTGAAAATTGACGTCCTCGCCAATGATTATTGCGATATAAATCCTGCTTCGGTTACCGTCGTGACTAGTCCGGTCAACGGATTTATCCAGACATCTAATGACGGGAGCCTTACTTATCTTCCCAACGGCACCTTTTTCGGTACGGACGATTTTACCTACCAGGTCTGTTCCAATGGGCCAAATCCGGTTTGCGACCAGGCCGTCGTAAAGATCACCATAGAAGAAACTTTTAACGACCCCTGTGCAGAAGCTACCCGCAGTAAGACTTTCTATCTTTCTTTTCCGGAAGATGTGACGCTTCGCAATGCGCTGTTAGGCGCTGCAGACCTCAATTATTTATCAGACTCGATTCGCACTGTTTTGAGTATAAAAACTATTTATCCTGGAACTATTATCGTTTACGATCATTGGGAAGACGGGTACGAAGCGGATATCAGCGCCCCTACTCAGCCTTCGACAGAAATATGGGGCGACGGTAATCCCCTCAATGGCTGGGCGCCTGGTTTTCCAAATGATATCATACCTACCGGAGGATATATCATTGTTGACAACCCGTTTCAATATAATCCCAGGAATCCGTCCATTGTAGCCTTTGACGGAAAGGATAAGTTATTCAGTACCAATGATATCGCAGTATCAAAGATAACCGGCGATGCAGGCTCTGGAGGCGGAAGTCCGATTTTCACTGTACAGAATATCAAAACAAACGTAGTAGATGACACCCGTTTTGGGAAGTTATTTGTTTTGCCATTTGGCGAAAACACGACTCTGGGAGGGACTGGCGCTTTCAAATACACCGGCCTTTTTGTCAGGGCTGCCAACAACGGAACCATTGTAGAATTAGACTATAACGGAGACGGAACCGTAGATAAAACTTCTCCCGTCTTAAATGAAGGAGACACCTGGTTTTACAGCGGCACTGCCTCCATTCCTGGAAATGCGACATCAGATGTCAACAAAAGCGACGACCTCAAATCAGGCGGAGTCGTCACATCCAATTATCCGATAGGCGTTGACCTCCTGTTTGGCGGCATAGATCACTATGGGACGAGGAATCTGGCTCTGTTACCCGGGCAATTTTATGGAAACACTTATTATAGTCCGGTTTATACTACCCTAAGCGACGCCCCGGTATTTGCCTTCTTTACCAACAGCCTTGAAGCCCCCGTCGCCGTCAACTGGGAGGCGGGTACCGGCGTCACCGGAACGGTCATCGTACCGGCAAAAGGAGCAAATTACCTCAGTCTCAGTCAGAAATCCGGCTATAAGTTTTACAGCGAGGGTGAAGAATCCTTTACGGCTGTGGCTGTAATAGATGCAGACGCCGATGGCGCAGTCTACGACTGGTCATTCAATATGATACCAGGCTCTCGACTGACCAATTTCGCCAGTATTGCCTGGGCGCCAGGCAGCAGGGACAATTCGGGGAACTATAATCCGGTGTGGGTGACCGCTGAAGACGCAACCACCGTTTATATAAAATACGATGGCAATCTCACCTCCTCTTCGGGGTCGGAAAGCCCCTGCGGCTTCCCTTATGATGTCTCCATTCCGCTCAGCCGATTGCAGGCCTACAGAATTTTTGACGATACCGACAACGACCAGACCGGCATCGCAGTTTACACCTGTGATGGAGTCAAAATTGCCGCTGTATGGGGGCAGGATCCCTACGCTAAAAATTCGCTGACACCTACAGGCTCTCCGGCTCAGGACGTTGGATACGTCATGGAGCCGCGTTGTTTGGAGCAATTAATCATTGCCAACAACGACGTCGAAACTACTGAGCCGGAAACGCCTGTCATCGTTGATATCCTGCGCAACGACGCCGGCTTCCTCTGTACGCCCGACCCTGGCTCTGTCAACAACGATTGGCTTTTAGAGCCTTCAGATGGCTCGATTTCTATTAACCACGACGGTACCATCACCTATACGCCCGATGCAGGATTCGAAGGAACCGATCAGTTCGAATACCGACTTTGCTCTGTTGAATATCCCAATGTATGCGATATCGCCACCGTCACCATTCACGTAACAGACTGCTTTGCCCACACTTCGGAGAATTTGATCACAGGGAAAGTCTTTGTCCAGCAATTGCCGGACAACGGGGTCTATAATGGCGAGCAGGGCGCCGCAGGATCTGTCGTCGTCAGTTTGTACGCCGATAAAAACTGCAACGGGGAAATAGATAGCGGCGAGAACCTGATTCAGACGACAGTCGCCAAGGCCTCCGGTAATTATTCATTCAGCACGAAAAACGGATACGGCGCTAAGGATGACTTCGACCCTTCCGCTACTCTTACCGGCAACGATGGGGGGGTCAACTGGGATAATAGCTGGACTAAATCCGGCTATAGCAGCTCAACAAATGTCCAAATTTTGGCCAATCCATTACCTGGAAGCATGGGCAACGCCATCCGCCTGACGGGAAAGAATTGTGGGATTTCCCGCACCCTGACTTTTAAGAGTGCAACCGATGCTGTATTGAAATTCAGCTATATGCGCCAAAACTTAAACGCTCAAAAAGAGGCGGTAGCGGTAAAAATTAATAGTACCACCGTATTTACCATAGACGATGGGATACTTGTCGGCACCGACGTTAATTATCACAATGTAACCATTCCGCTATCATCATTTAATGCAAATGGCGCAAACACACTCCAATTTGTCACCAATGGCAATACGGCAACTGGTGATTATTTCTGGATTGACAATGTCGAGCTGATTTATTTCACCAAGCCCGCCTGCTATATTGTAAAATTAGATAACAATAGCATCGGCGTCGCCTATTCCGCCTCTTCACTAAACACTCAGGCGGCAGTATTTAACGGAATAGGAGTTTGCGACAATCATAACTATTTAGGTATATTGGTAAATGTTGACGCCGTTGACGATATAGTTGTAGTCAATAAGGACATGGCCACGCAGATAAAAGTCCTGAACAATGATATCGTGGCCAAACCGGATTTCTCATCTTTGGAAATCACCGCTTCGCCTTCACACGGAACTGTGGTCGTCAATGCCGATGGGACAACGACTTACACACCCAATATGGGTTATATAGGAACGGATCAATACAATTATAAGATATGTAGCATAGAAGATCCTTCAGTCTGCGATATCGCCACTGTATATATTACCATTTCTTGTCTAATTACAGAAGGATTTAACAACATAAACGGGATGGTATATTTTGATGAAAACCTGAATGGGGTATTCGAGAATGGGGAGAAAGGCGCTCCCGGAATTGCCGTCCAGCTTTATTCAGATACCAACGGAAATGGGGTTCTTAATCCAGGCGAGCCGCTTCTGAGTACAAAAGCGACCAACAGCGTGGGAGCGTATCAGTTTAACCAGCCCTCCGCTAAAGGCACTGTCTTAGATAAATTCAACACGAATGGTTCAGGAAATGGCAATGATGGAACGGTCAACTGGGCTGCCCCATGGGCTGAGATTAAAGAATCGAATGGCTTCAACACTGGAAATGTAATGGTTACAGGCAATCAGTTGCTTATTACCGGTAGAGAGTATGGCGCAAGTCGCAAGGCAAATCTTAGCGGCGCCAACTTAGCTATCTTATCTTTTGATTATGAAAAAACAGGATTTTCAGGGGGAAACAATTCCAGGAACTTAAGCATTCAGGTTTCAACAACGGGTAGTGATCCATGGAACACTCTGGATCTGCTTAAATCTCCCAATGGAAGCGGATCAGCCAGTTACGATATTTCAAATTATGCATCAGCTAACACCGCAATAAGGTTTATCACCAACAGTTCAGGCTCTGCGGGAACTTTTTATCTGGATAATATTCAGATTGAATATGTTGAAAAGGTCAGTTATATCGTGAAATTAGCCACTCCACTGCCGACAGGCATGGATCAAAGCAGCACGCCATTAAGCTATCCCATAGCATTCAACCTTTCTGATGAATCAGCATGTAGTAAGAACTTCGGGCTGATCAGCGCAGATGTAGCTATCCAAAAAACGAGCGCATTTGAAACAGTTCCAGCCGGCGATTCCATCATTTATACGCTGGCTGTCACCAATAACGGCCCGACAAATGCTGCTAACGTCGTCGTCACCGATGTACTGCCGCAGGGATTGACTTTGTTGAGCGCCATTCCCGAAGTTGGAACTTGGAGCGCTCCTACCTGGAACATTGGCCTATTGCAGCCCAAGCAAAAAGTCAATATGACAATCATAGCGAAAACAGATATCGAGTTACCATCGGAAACGGTTATTTCCAATACGGCTACTGTGGTCAGTTCAACGCCTGATAAGGATTTGACCAACAACCAAAGTACGGCTACCAACCGGGTCATTTGTCAGCCTGTAAACATTATTATTGAGACGCCTGAAACAGCTTGCGAGGGTGTGCCTTTAAATCTCAGCGCTACCGGAGAAGGAATATACAGTTGGCATTGGACAGGGCCGGACGGCTTCACATCCGATATACGAAACCCTCAAATTCCAGCGCTCACTCGAGGAGGAGAAGGCCTCTATCGAGTAACTGCAACAACAGTTAATGGTTGTACTGCTTCTGAAGACTTATCCCTGACCGTGATTCCTTTGCCCGGCATTCAAATTGACGGAGATCCGGTAATTTGTCTCAACCATAGCACGTTGATATCCGCTTCTGCAAGTGGAGGAGAGGAACCATATTCCTTCCAATGGGATAATGAACTCGACGCCGGGCCGGAACACTACGTTACCCTGACCCAGACAACTACTTTCAAAGTGACCGTGACCAGTGGCAGCGGTTGTACCAACACCGCACAGTTCACAGTCGAGGCAGAGCCATGCGTGGAAGATTGTTCAAACGGAATTGACGACGACGGCGACGGATTTGTGGACTGCGCCGATTCGGATTGTATCCCGGAGGCAGAAGCCGGATCGGATGTCAATATTTGTCTCGGCGATGCTATCGGGATTTCAGCTTCCGGAACTACCGGAGGAACCCCGCCCTATTCTTATACCTGGAGCCACGGCCTGGGTGAAGGACAAGACCAGGAAGTAAGCCCGGAGGTAACTACCACCTATTACGTCACAGTCACTTCTGCCAGCGGATGCTCTTCAGTTGACTCTGTGATAGTGGCCATCATCCCCTGCCCGGAAATATGCGGCGACGGCATTGACAACGATGGCGACGGATTACTGGACTGCGACGACCCTGATTGCCGAATGGTAGGCGCTCCACAACCAAAATGGGATTCCTATATCGCCTGCCCGGGAGAACCCCTCCAGGAACAGGTTATTTTCAATGATAAAAATTTGCAATCGCCCCTATTTAGCATTGCAACAGCGCCTGCAAAAGGCAGCGTGACCATCAACAACCAGGGAGTGTTCATCTATACGCCCAATGCATTCGACTGCTCCGGGGATAGTTTCGTTTATGAGGTATGCAACCAGTTCAGCGGCTGCTGCGATACGGCTTCGGTTTTCCTAATTTTCGACGACAATGTGCCGCCTTCCATCGCCAATCTCCCCGGCAACATAACTATCAGTTGCGACGACAACATTCCCTCTCCGCCGCTCGTGTTCGGGTTGGATGCGTGTCCGGGAATTTACATATCATTTGAGGAGCAGTCCACGAAGGAAAACGGCGCCTGTTCCAATTACACTATCACGCGTACCTGGACTGCCACTGACTTATGCGGAAATGCCAACACAGAATCCAGAACCATCACCGTGGAAGATGCGTCGTCTCCAAAGATTCTCAGGGTTTACACGCTGTCCAATGATAAAAAGTTAGTGGCCGGCGTCTCGGATATGGTTTCCCACAATTGGAAGTCCGTCAAATTCCCGAGAAAGTTCACTGAAAAGCCATTGGTATTCAGTCAGGTCATCTCCGATGAAGAATCGTCTGCGGTAGTGGTGCGCATGAGAAATATTTCAAAAGAAGGATTTGAAATGAGGCTCAGCGAGCAAGAGGCAGCCGACGACCTTCACCTGGGCGAGCAGGTTGCCTGGATGGCTGTCGAACCTGGGAACCTGAACGATACGACTAAACTACAGGCAAATCTCATCACAGGGGTGAACAGCGATTACAAAACGATTTCCTTCACTCCGCCTTACGTGGGAAGTTCGCCTGTCTTTATCGCTTCCGTTCAGACTAACAATGACAAGGATCCGATTGCCGTCAGGTATGCAGATTTGAGCGCCTCCTCTGTCAATATCCGATTAGAGGAAGAGACTTCAAAAGATATAGAAACAGTACACGGCATTGAAAATCTCGCCTACCTGTCTCTTCGGGCCGGTAAACTAAGCGATAAAGATCAGGAGGTATTTGGCGAAACAGGCAAGGTCAATCTGACAGAAAGCTGGCAAACAGTTGAATTAGACAGAGAATACACCCGGCCGGTAGTTCTCTTTGGCGGCCTGCAGGCGGTGGGCGGCGCGGCTACCATTCGGGTGCGCAACGTGACCGGCAATAGTTTTGAAGTGCAGGTAAAGAAATGGGATTACCTGACCGGCGCCCATCCTGCAACCCCGGCAGATTTCGTCGTGGTAGAAGCAAGTGTGCCGGCTGACACTCTGTATTACAATGCCAACGGGGTTTCCTTACTCACTCCCGGCGTGAGCCTTTTTGCCATTGACAACTGCACTAATCAGGTCACCCTGCAATACGATGAAGAAGACAGTATTGAATCAGACGGCATGTTTACGACTCGCAATTGGTTCTCAGTGGATGATTGCGGCAATGTTGTCAGTATATTCCGCTCCAATACTCGTCCAATTGCGGCATTGCGACTGAAAGCAATTTTGGCAGGCGCAATGATTGGAAACGGGAATAACCATCTGATGCGCGACGATTTGCGCAAATCAGGACTGATACCACTTTCAGAGCCGTACTCTGCGATGCCTTCATTCCATCACAAAGGGGATGGCGGGAACGAAATCATGTCGCCCTCTATGCCCGGCGTCGAAGGTTCAAACGCTGTTGTGGATTGGGTCTTTGTTGAAATCAGGAAAGCCAATCAGCCCGACATGGTCGTGGCGACCTGCTCTGCCCTGCTGCTGCGCAACGGCGACGTTGCGACTTCGAGGGGAGATTCAGTTCTCTTGTTTCCCACCTTAGATGCAGGAAATTACTTCGTAGCTATTCGCCACCGGAATCACCTCGGGGCAATGACCAATAAGGAGGTATTTCTATCCCTGAATCAACCGCCTTTAGTGGATTTCCGGGATGAAGCGCTCGCTGTCTATGGAGGCTCCACTGCCGGCGTCCTTACCTCGTTCAGCGAAAGAGCTTTGTGGGCCGGCGACCTCAACAGCGACAGGAAGGTAATTTATCAGGGGCCGAATAACGATATCTTTTACATGTTCTCTAAGGTGCTTTTGGCGCCAGGGAACCAGGACAATCTGGCCAACTTCATCCTAAAGGGCTACTTCGCAGCAGACCTGAATCTGGATGGGCAGGTCATTTACCAGGGGCCAAATAACGATCGTTCCTTATTGTTGTTCTACACTACCCTAAGTCACCCTGAAAATATAATTAAGCTGGCCAACTTCATCGTTCAGGAGAAATTACCCTGACAAATAATTTGCGACAACATTCCATGCGCCACCGGTTAGAACTTAACCCTTCTTCCGGTGGTGTTTTTTTTTATTTTTTTATAAAAAATCAACTTAAGGGAGGAAATCACAAGGGTAACCTTGAATTGACCTTTTGAAGGCAGAAGCGCCGCAGTATTTTAACTGAGAAATACGGAAGTTCTATTTTTGAACTCATTTCCCTGTACATTCAGTTTGCCCTGTCGCCTATCTTCGTATTTTGTTCCAATATTTTAATAGCGCTTTTTACAAATTCTGTTAAAAGATATTTTATCCCTAAAAGCCGACCTGGGCAGGCGCTTAGCCTCCTCCACTTTTAAGTTGCGATATGTCTTTAAGCAAAAACAGCATGGCTCTTTTTATATCCCTTTTTTTGTTCCTGGCCGGTCTCCAGGGGCAATCGAGGGAGATTCGCGTCAGGGCATTTGGCTTTGAAGATGGGCTTTCGCATCGCAACGTTTTCCAAATCGGGCAGGATACCGCCGGCTTTCTGTGGCTCGCAACAGCCCAGGGACTGAATCGCTTCGATGGTCACCGCTTCAAGGCTTGGTCAACCGGGGGCGCCGATCAATACCTTCCCTGTAATTTCATTACCAACATCTGTTTTACGGGGGACGACAAAATAGCTTTAGCCTGCACCGACGGCTCTTCTCCCGTGGGCTTAGTACTTTTCGATCCTTTTCAAAATATTTTTGACAGCATTCTCTTATCTGAAAAGAGCGCCCTTCAGCATCAGGTTTTTCAAATAAGTAATCTTCAGCGAGGCCCCTCCTTTTCCATTTGGGCAAGCGCTTTTTTATCTGATAAAAAAGAATCCTGGCTGCTCAAAACGGATGAAAAAGGCGCACTTCGGGAGGTCGTTCAACTCCCCGGCGCTTATGAAGCCCGCCCCATGATGGAAATGGATGGGGATATTTACGTAGGCGCTCACGAAAACGAGCTTTGGGCTTTTGATAAAGAAGGTCGCATAGTTCGGCAAATTGAGTTCCCGGCTCCGTTTCGGGATCCATCCTTTTCGAGGATTATACAGTTGCAGTCCGATGAGGCCGGTACGCTTTGGGTCTTATTGGATCATGGGCAGGTGTATTTTCTGCCGCAAGGCGCCGCTACTTTTGTTCGCCACAGGCTGAGCGATCTCGGCATTGACAACGTTCGTTCTTCCGCTTTTTTAATCGAAGAAGATGGAGACATCTGGCTGACAGGCGTTATCGCCGCGGAAAATAGCGGGGCAGACGCTCCCTGCAATAGTATGCAACCCGGCGCTTCTCTTCTGCGGTACGAATCCGCTTCAGGGCTGCTCGAAGATTTCAGTTATTATCTCAAACAGGCCCAGCCTTACGCCGAACCGCCCCGCCAGATGTTTCGGGACAGAACCGGCGTGATCTGGATAGCCTCGGAGTTCGGTTTAATTCAATTGGTAGAGAGCGACCTGTTTGCGCGCTATCTCTCCGACGGCAGCGAATGTTGCCGCGATGGAATATGCAGCGCAAGGGGTATTTGCGAAGATGACCAGGGAAACATTTACATTTCCTATTACAATTCCATCCACGTACTCAATCCCAAAAACAATTCCCTGACTCCCTTTTTCTCCCAACAAATTGGCGAGCCTTTCGGACTGCTCTTTTACAAAGGAGGCCTATGGACGGGCGAGGGTCTGCGCATAGACGTCCATACGCTTCAGATTGATACTTTGATCCCATCCGCCACCGGCACAGAAGGAGTGGTCATGCTCGACCAGGACAAAACTCTGTGGTTCGGGTATAGAGATACGCTTTGTTATTTAGATTCCCGAACAAAAGTCATTTCCAATTTTAAGGATCCCTCCGGGCTGCTTTCCGACTCTGATTTTAAAAACATTACGCATCTATTTCAGGGGAAAACCGGTGGATATATATGGGCGGCCACCCAGGAGGACGGCATTTTTAAAATACAAAAAGGGAAAGGGGCGCTACGGCATTACAACATGCGATCAAATCCTTCTCTCCCCCATCATCGCATCCTGGCGCTGGCAGAATCGAATGGTCAACTCTGGATCGGCTCTGCCAACGGGCTGGCCAAACTGGATATAAGGAATGACAAACTGACAACTTACACTACCGAAAACGGCCTTTCCAATAACTTCATCAACGGCATTCTAACGGAAGGAGATTCCATCGTCTGGCTAAGCACTGACAACGGTCTGTCGCGGTTTGACGTCCCGTCGGGGCGGTTTACCAACTTCTATGAATCGGACGGCCTGTCTAAGAATGAATTCAACCGCATTTCTTTTTACAGGGCAAAAGACGGGCGGATGTACTTCGGTGGAATCAACGGCGTCAATGCCTTCTATCCGGGTCACCGCTATAGCCACCGCCAGGACAAAGCGTACAGCCGCCTTCTGTTCACGGAATTTTCAAGATACGACGGCCTGCACGATCACCGCCAAACCTGCGGACTGTCCTCCGGAAAGCCCATTGAGCTTTCTTTTCGGGACGAAATATTCAGTTTCTGGTTTTCCTTAGCGGATTTTGAAGACCCCAAAGCGCACCTGTATAGCTATATGCTCGAGGGCTATGACAAAGAATGGTCGAAGGCTTCGCCCGTGAACTTCGCCCGCTTTTTCAATATACCCGCCGGGCGGTACCACATGCGCATACGCGCTTCGCGGAGCGGCGAGGACTGGGTCGGGAACGAGCTAAATATCCCCATCATCATCCACGAGGCTTTTTACAAAACCTGGTGGTTCCAGATGTTACTTTCATTTACGGCGCTGGCCGGCATTTATTCTTTCTTTCGATATCGCGTTCGCCGCCTGGAGGCTCATGAAAAGGAACTGGAGCAATTGGTGCAAAAACGCACCCTCGACCTCAACACAGAAAAGCAAAAAAGCGAAAAGCTCCTCCTCAACATTTTACCGGCCGGCACAGCCGAAGAGCTAAAGCAGCATGGCGTAGCTAAAGCCCGGCGATTTGATCAGGCGACGGTTCTCTTTTCAGATTTCAAAGGCTTTTCTCTATTGGCCGGGGAGATGGAACCCGAAGCCTTAGTCGCCGAAATAGATTTCTACTTCCGGGCTTTTGACGAAATCATCGGTAAATACGAATTGGAAAAAATCAAGACTATCGGCGACGCCTATCTATGCGCCGGCGGCATCACAGAAAACCACAACCCCGTTGAAACAGCGACAAGGGTCGCTCAGGCAGCTTTGGACATCCAGATTTTTTTAAAAAATACCGCTAAAGATAAAAGAGAGAATGGCCGGCCTGTTTTCGAGGCGAGAATCGGAATTCATTCCGGTCCGGTCATCGCCGGCATTGTCGGCAGCAAAAAATTCGCCTATGATATCTGGGGAGACACGGTGAATATTGCCGAGCGGCTTCAAACCGGCGGAGAGGTGGGGAAAGTGAATGTTTCCAGGTCAGTGTACGAGTTGATAAAAGGCAATTTCAGTTGTACATTCCGGGGCGCCATCGAAGCCAAGCACGGCAGGCAGGTGGAGATGTTTTTCGTGGATTCACCCAGGAACTTGTCGCCAGACGAGGTATCGCCAGCCAAGTTCGGAAGTTAGTTTTTTCAACAATTGCATTTTATAACAGACTGACTATTAGTGGTTTAATTTTGAATGTTTACTTTTTTAGCTTTAATAAAATTCCATTTAAGATTAAAAGGCGCCGTTTTTGCCTAAACCTTAATGTTACACTTTATTTTCCCTCCCGTGTATCCCCTCGCTTAATTTTTATTTAATAATCTCCCTTTAAAATCGCCTGACTATAATTAAAGTTTGGACGATTTATCTCCCTCTCTATTGCAAAAACAAACTGAAATCTGGCGACAGTTCAAGAGGAACACTCTATTGATTTCTTTCTAAAATCAGTTTTCAACCCTCCCGATGCAGGTTCCCCCTTCTATGGAAATATTTCAAGCGGAAATATGAAGACAGGCTTCTAAAAGACAAAAACTATGAGAAGGATCCCATGTACATTAGCAATGGCAGTAATGCTGTTTGCCAGCTCGCTCGCTTTACCCTCATTCGCTACGAATGAGCCTACCGATTACCTTTCTTCTACAATGGAACTAAATTCAATTGTAGAAGAAAGTTTTCCTGAGGAATTAATTCGCTTTCGTCTTTTATTGATGAGCAGCCCCATCACTGCGATTTACGATAAAGATGTGGAATCATACCTTCGGCGGTACTTGACTTACGGCGCAAAGGATACCGAAAAAATACTCGGAAGGAGTGAAGTCGTTTTCCCAATCTTCGAGCATTACTTAGCAACTTACGGTCTGCCGTCACAACTCAAATTCTTGCCGATTATTGAGTCGTCATTGGTACCTGAGGCCGTCTCCACTAAGGGAGCTGCGGGGCTTTGGCAGTTCATGCCTACCACCGCCCGCCATCTTGGCCTCACTATTAATCAGTATATTGATGAACGCCGGGATCTTTATAAGTCAACTGAAACGGCGGTAAAATACCTACAACAACTTTATAATCGGTTTGGCAATTGGGAGCTGGCGTTGGCGGCTTATAACTGTGGCTCCACTCGTATCCGACAAGCTATCAACCAGGCGGGAAGTACAGATTTTCAAAAGATTAAATCCTTTCTGCCACTTCAGACCCAGCGGTACCTCGCTCGCTTTTTGGCGGCTTCTTATACTGCCACTTACTATAATCAGCACGGCCTGACTCCGGCAACGACGGAGTTATCCGATATGGACTTAATGGCTTTGCGTTTGTCTGAGGCGATAAACCTGAATAAGTTCAGCAAAATCACCGGTTTAGACATAGCCATTTTGAAGAAACTAAATCCGGCTTTCAAAGGAGGGTATATTCCGGCCACCGAAGGTGGGGTTTTTATGATTTTGCCCAAAAAGGCCTGGTATGTTTATTTGGAAGCAACGCGAACGCAGAAGAAGATAGTTCGACCCTAAGAAAAGTACTATAGGCATATAATTCAACGCGCTATTTTAGAAAGTATGCCAGGAGTTTGAGTGCGTTGCGATAATTATTCGGAGCGGCAGGTATCAGGAAGTTTAGCTTTTTGGATACTCGCCGCTCCGTTTTTTTTGAAAGGCCATTCTATAGGCCAATTTCTATTTTTACAATCCAGAAAAAAAGACTGGCTACGAGATCATTCAAAAGCCCGGGCAATCAGGTCGGCCTGCTGCTGATCGTGTACTTTTTTGTAGCCGATGGCAGGAGTTGTAGCTGCCTCTCTGGACACCAACTCTATCTGTTTGCGATTGTAGAAATTGAAGAGCAAATAAGTCCAGTAGCCCATATTGGCGGGCTCTTCCTGTACCCATCTGATTTTAGCCTTACCATATTTTTTGAAAATGGCGTTGAGTTGGGTTTCCGGCAGGGGATATATTTGCTCCAGGCGCACGATAGCTACATCGTCCCGTTTGTCATTCCTCTTTTTGTCCAAAAGTTCGAAATAGACTTTTCCGGTACAGAGTATCAGCATTTTCACTTTTGACGCTTTCGCAGTTGCATCGTCAATCACTTCCTGGAAGCGGGTACCGGTGCTGAAATCTTTTATTTCAGAAATAACCTCCGGATGGCGCAGGCCGCTTTTGGGCGTCATCAGGATTAGGGGCTTGCGGAAAGGCCGAGCCAGTTGTCTCCTCAAGAGGTGGAATAAGTTGGCCGGCGAGGTCACGTTGGCTACTGTCACATTGTAACGGGCGCAGTTTTGCAGAAAGCGCTCCACGCGGCCGCTGGAGTGTTCCGGTCCCTGTCCTTCATATCCGTGAGGCAGGAACATGCACAATCCGCTCATGCGGTTCCATTTCCGTTCGGCTGCCATAATGAACTGGTCCACAATGGTTTGGGCGCCGTTAAAGAAGTCGCCGAACTGCGCTTCCCAGATGACGAGGGCATCGGGTCGCGCTAAGGAGTAACCGTATTCAAAGCCCAGTACGGCATATTCTGAAAGCAGAGAATTGAAGATGCGGAACTTGCCCTGCTTTTCCTGAATACCGTCGAGGCGGTTGTACTCCTTCTCATTTTCTTCGTCGTAAAGCACGGCGTGGCGGTGGGAGAATGTACCTCTTCTGACATCCTGTCCGCTGAGGCGGACGTCGTTTCCTTCTACCAAAATGGAACCGTAAGCCAGCAACTCACCCAATGCCCAATCCAACCTGTCTTCGTCCACAAGTTTTTGGGACGACTTCAGGATTCTCGATATTTTGCTGACAGGGTGGAAGTCTTCAGGGTGCGTATGGAGGTGCTCCAGAATTTTTTGAATTACCTTTTTATCAATACCTGTTTCAGGCGACACTTCATAATCCTCCGGGGTCGTCGTCTTTTTCAAAGCCCTCCATGCCTGCTCGCTTTCCTGATATTCGTACGGCATTCGGTGTTGCTTCACATTGTCTAAGCGTTCCTGAAGCGCCGACCAGAAGCCTTTTTCTAAGTTTTCAGCCAGGGCCTGTTCTACATCGCCCCGCTCGACTAAACGGCGGCTATAAATCTCCCGTGGGTCGGAGTGCTTGTTGATGAGGTCATACATCAGAGGTTGCGTGAACTTGGGGTCGTCGCCCTCATTGTGTCCATGCTTGCGATAGCAAACCATGTCGATGAAAACGTCATTATTGAACAACTGCCGATACTCAAAGGCCAGTTTACAGACGAAGACGACCGCTTCGGGATCGTCGCCATTCACGTGAAAGATAGGCGCCTGTACGACGGTTGCTAAGCTGGTCGAGTAGGTCGAAGAGCGGGCGTCTTCCCAGTCCGTTGTAAAGCCTATTTGGTTGTTGATGACAAAGTGAATGGTGCCGCCGGTAATATACCCCTTCAGTTGGCTCATTTGCAGGACTTCATAAACGATACCCTGGCCTGCAAGTGCGGCGTCCCCGTGAATGAGAATGGGCATAATACGGTTGTAGTCGCCATCGTAGAGCGCATCGGCCTTTGCCCGACTAAAGCCTTCCACCACCGGATCCACCGCTTCGAGGTGCGAGGGGTTCGGCACGAGTTTGAGGTAAACCTGTTTACCGGATGGAGTCGCCATCATGGAAGAAAAACCGAGGTGGTACTTCACGTCTCCGTCTCCAAAGCTCTGGTCTTCGGGCATATCGCCCTCAAATTCAGTAAAGATCTGCTCGTAAGTCTTGCCCATGATGTTGGCCAAAACATTGAGGCGTCCGCGGTGAGCCATACCAATGACTACTTCTTCTACCTTGTTTTTTGCTCCTTCTGATATCAGTGTATCCAATGCGGCGATAGTCGTTTCGCCTCCTTCCAAAGAGAATCGCTTCTGGCCAATAAATTTGGTGTGCAGGAAATGCTCAAATACCGTAGCGCTGTTGAGTTTTTCCAAAATGCGCTTCTTCTCATCTAAGGACAGACCAAACTGGGTCTCAGGCGAAATTGATTCTATGCGTTCTTTCAGCCAGCGTCGCTTATCTCTGTCCAACATGTAGTAATATTCGAAACCGATATTCCCGCAATAAACCGCTTCTAATCGGTCAATAATCTGACGCAGCGTCGCATTCTTCAATCCAATCTCCTCTCCTGCACGGAATACCTGGTTCATGTGAGCGTCAGTCAGGCCAAAGTTGGCCGGCTCCAGGTAAGGTTTGCGGTCCTTCCTTTCTTTTAGGGGATTGGTAGTGGACTTCAGATGGCCGCGGTTGCGGTAAGCCCTGATCAGGGCAAATACCCTCAGTTCATCCATGCGCACTTCCTCAGACACAGCAGCCAATCCCGTCACGGCGCTGCCGTTTCCGTTTTCGTTGCTGCCGCCGAAGTCAAAGCCTTTAAAAAACAAGCGCCAGCTTTCTTCCACCGAATCGGGGTTTTGCAAATATTGCTGGTACAGCGAATCAATGAAATTTGGATGCGCATTTGCGATAAAAGAATAGTCCGTCATTTTGTAGATTCAGATTTAAACGTTGATAAAAATTGTCTCTACCTGAGAGATCCTCAAAGGAGACGCAAATATCGGGATGTTGTTCGATTTGGAGGCGGGGTTTTTCGCTTCATCTATCTTCCCTTTGAATGCCTTTTCATTCCTTTTTTTGGAGAACTTCTGAATACGCAAATTTTCAAACCAATAAATACACGACATCAGAATTTCCCTCTCGCTATGTCAATTTCATCAAAACAAAAGACCCTTCATGTTTAATGAAAGAAAGGTTAAAGTAAAGTCCTCTGAGCCTCTTCGGGCAACAGCCTGAAAGATTGCCGATGCTCCGGAGTTGCTCCGTGCCTGAGTATGGCGGCGCGATGGGTCGCTGTTGGGTAGCCTTTGTTCTTTTGCCAGCCGTATTCAGGATATTGCAGCGCCAGGTTTGTCATGTACTCGTCTCGCCAGGTCTTGGCCAGAATGGAGGCCGCCGCAATGGACATGTACCGGGAATCCCCTTTGACCATGCAATGGTGGGGAATGCCCGGATAAATTTTAAAGCGATTGCCGTCAATCAGAAGGCTCGTGGGTCTGGTTTTTAACTGTTGGATAGCCAGGTGCATAGCCTGAACAGAGGCCCAGAGGATGTTCATTTTGTCAATTTCCGGCGGGTCTAATTTGGCAACAGCCCAGGCGGTAGCTTCCTCCTCAATAATAGCGCGAAGTTCATTCCGTTGTTTTTCAGAAAGTTGCTTGCTATCGTTCAGCCAGGAATGGCGAAAATCGCGGGGCAGAATCACCGCCGCCGCAAACACAGGACCTGCTAAGCATCCCCTGCCGGCCTCGTCGCAGCCCGCCTCGACTTCATGTTCATTTAAATAAGGTAATAGCATTGTGTTTCCGATAATCCTGTAAAACTCTAAAAAAACCGCTACATAAAATGAGCCGGCTCAAAAATATGCCGATAAACTCTCACACTAGCTCATTATTATGAGCAAACTAATCTCCCGACATGCCGACACCTCGCAAACAAAAACCGACTAAGTCTAAAGTGAATGAAGGAAATAAGTACGACAAGATAATCAAGGAGAATCTACAAAGTCTGATTCCCGCATTATTGCGCAGGGTAATGCGCTTAGTGGACATTCGCTTAGAAAACCTGCCTCAGATAAAACTCCAGACCACGCTCGAACGGGAACCTGATTTTTTAAAGAAAATGTACTCTGAAAACTACCCGGGGGGATGTATTTTACAAATAGAATTTGAGGGAAGAGATGAAAAAGAAACGGATTACAGAATATTGGAATACGGCGCCATCATCGTTCGGAAATTTAAGCTGCCGGTGGAGCAGCATCTCGTTTACCTGTTGGAAGGAAAGCCCCATACATCAGCGGGGTCGTTGACTACAAAAGCATCTATTGTCGGTACAAGGTGCATCGTCTTTGGCAAATCAGCTACAAGGCTTTCATTTATTCCGATTCCCCGGAGGAAGTTTTGCTGAGTATCCTTGCCAACTACAACGGCGAACCGCCGAATCGGAGAGAGTAAAGGGATGGCGAAGAGAGAAATGGCCACCATCATTAGCATGAGTCGAAAACAATTCAGCCCGACTCTCATTGCCGATATTTTAAAGCTAAAGCCTGATTTCGTAACCGACATCCAGCATCAATTAAAAAAAGAATCCGATATTTTTTCTCTCCTAAAAAAAGGAGAAGTCAGCATTGATGAAATAGCGGAAAAACTAAAGGTCGCACCTCTCTTCGTCGAAGTCCTGAAAGAAGACTTAGAGAAGTTAGGAGCTTCCATCTCTCCCGATTCCAAATAACATTATCCAATAAGGCGCTAAAAAGATTACATCAATCAAAGGGCGTCCGAATCATCGCACCGGCCTTGCGACTTTTGCTCCTTTCGGCAGCAATAATTTTTCTACAGGGACTGGTTCTTCCGTTTTGATCTGAACGCAGGTTCTTCTCACTGGAAAGTTTCCGACGAGGGAGTTTTCCGACATGGTCAGACCCTGCCACATATACAAAGTGGTGCGGTGTTTTTTAATCTCCCAAATCTCACATTCAAGGTCGCCAATCATTCCTTTTCCAGTCAGCGTTCCCCCCATGTTTTTCAGCATTTCAATACCGACAATCACCATATCCTTAGTGCTGTATTTATCGGCGGAGCGCTGTACCTGTGGAGTTTCAAAATAGTCGGCTACCTGGGTGTCGGGGTGATAGACATAGCGAAATTCACCGTCAATGTACTGGACTTCGTTTGTGCGCTCGTGGAACTCTCCAATATCAGTTCTCGTCCGGGTATATTTTGCTTCTCGCCATCCCCAGTTGTCAAAAAAGATTTCCTCCGTACCCTGAATGGTTCCCTCCAGCCGGAAGACGAAATACCCCTTCTCGATACCGTATCGCTTAAACCCGGCGGCGACCATTTCTTCCGCCGTCCTATATCGTCCGGGAAGCAGCGCATCATGCATGGAAAGTACTGGCGTGGGTTTTTCCAAAACAAAAGGAAATTCCAGCTTTTCTATGGGGTTTGAAAACGAAAGGAAGGACAAACTCAACGCAAGGGCGAGTCCCAAAAACAGACTATTCTTCATTGGAAAAAAAATTATGTGACGGCGGGTAGCTAACCTATTGCAATTTCTCTGCCTAAGCTCCGGTCGAAAATACTTTTTAGAAAAATAGCCTCCTGCTCCCTTCCTCTTCGTGACAAATAACCGATTCACCCGTCAGAGGAGAAAACGTCCACGTTCCCATTTATATGGAAACATCGGAAAGCTGCCCGGAAAAGTTCAGGCAGCTTTCTTTTTTGGCGTTCATTTATCTCTCTCAATATACTTCTTTATTGGTTATCAGAATTTCACCAATTGCCCGCCGGTCGCCGCATTCTTAGTCTGCAATCGGTAGAAATACATACCCGGCGCGCTTAAGTCTCCCGCCTCCAGTTTGAATTCGCCTCGTCCTTTGCCAAAGCTCCCCTGAAGTGTCTTTACCAGCCTTCCGGCAGGGTCAAACACATTCAGGGTAACCTCCTGAGCTTCGGTTAGCTGGAAACCAATGACGGTAGTTTCTCCGAATGGGTTAGGACTGACCGTTGCGGTCATTTGTTCATAGTTTGTTTTATGTCCTGTCCCAGATTTAAATACAAGTTGGACGTCCAGCAATTCCATGCTATTGTCGGCCGCCGATTTATAAGCCTCTGCTTTGGTAAAACCGGAAGCGATGCGCAAGATTTCACTCAGTCTGCCTTTTTTATGCGCCTGGAATTGGAGTCGAAACAGCGCTGCATCAGGAGACAGGTTGCCGGGTCTGAAGTCATTCCAGGAAGTCGTAATCAGCCCCTGGTCTGTCAGATGGAAGCCAAAATTATCAGCTCGCACTGGCCTTTCTAAAGCAGAAGATTTGACCGGCTCAAATTCAAAAAATTCCAACACTTCGGGATCGAATTTTAGGGTGAACTGGTAGCTTGCTATTTCTTTGAAGTTCTGCGCTGTAAAGTCCAGGAGATACATTTCTCCTGGCTCAAGTTCCTGGTCGGTCAATTGAAAAACCAGGGATTCTCCGCTGCGATTCTCCGGGGGTTGAACAAGCTGGTTGGGGATCGCAGTGCCGTTGACGTCGCCAATTTTTATGGCGATGAAATCAAAATCCTGCATGCCTCCGTTGAAGTTATTGATATTAAAATATTCAGGAAAAGTTTCCTGAAATGGGTCGTATGGATTTGGAAAAACATAGTTGGCGTCCACAAAGCGCCAACTTTCATTATTTGGAAATTCCGAATTAATCAAAAGAATAGCTTTTCGCAAAAACACCAAATCCTGCGTTGTCACGCTGTTGGAGCGGTTGACGTCGGCGGCAATAATCTTATAAGGCGAGCCCAGCGTATCAATATTCAAAACATGGCGCTGAATGAGTACCATGTCGAAGCTTGTCACGCCATTTAGCAGGTCGTTATCTTTTTTTGCTGAAAGGGAATAGTCCCCTCCAAGTGGAATAGCGGGAAAAGTAAAATTGCCATCCGCCCCTGTCATAGCAGGCGGCGTTATGCTGTCGTTGATGCTGACCATTACACTTTCCACATTATCTCCCTCCTCATTCGTCACCGCCCCGCCGATACCCGCTACCAATGGGGATCCGCTGCACACTCCCATATTATCCTGTACGATGAGGAATGTTTCGCAATAATCCTGATTGCCGGAGGCGTCGGTCACCCACATCCTGACGGCGTTCTGCCCCTGGTCGTCGCAATCAAATGAGGCGCTGACATCGCCAGGGCTGGCTGAAAAGGAGAACTGCAAAGCGCCTCCACAATTATCGAAGCTTCCCGCGTTGAAATCAGAAGCGTGTATCGTTGCAGTTCCGCCGTCAATCTGCCCATCGCCGTCTGTGTCCACGCCCATCAACTCAATGACGAGGCCGTTTTTGCAGTAAGGCGTTGGCCTTTTTTCATCTTTTACCAAAACATGAATGGTGCAGGCGGAAGTGTTATTGCAGCCGTCAGAAACGAGGTAAGTAGCGGAGTAACTGCCCGGAGCAACATTTTGAAAAGGCCCAAAGCCATTGCCCAAGTCGCCGCTGACCGTCACCGAAATATTTTCACTACAATCTTCAATATCCGTCACCTGGGGCAAGGTTACACTTGCTTTGCAGTTTTGCCCCACGCCCACCGTAAAGCTCTGTGGGCAGGTGAAGCTAGGCGGCGTATTGTCCATGACGGTGATGATTTGTGCGCTTTGCCAGGTTCCGCCATTTCCTCCCGGCTGGTAGTCGCACCAACTGATGACTTTCCAAGTACGGACAATTTTAAAACAGGCGGGCGCCGCCACCACAAAAACCTGGTCTGTATAGCTGCTGGCCAGCAGTTCGCAATCGCTGCTCATCACAGGGGCGCTATATGGCGAAGGAAGATTCCCCGGAGATAATTCTTCAATGGAAGTACAGGCCTGAGCCGTATAGTCGGGAGGGAAAGTAATAGATACGGGCGTGTTATCTCCCACCGTTATCGTCTGTGTGCAGGAGCTGGAATGGCCATTGCTCAGGGTCGCTTTCCAAGTGCGGACGATGTTTCCAACGAGGCACATATTGATATTGTTGACATCCGTAAAACTGACAATTGGCGTGCCGCAGGAGACCGAAGCCGTGGCTTGTCCCGTCAAATTAAGGTCGTTGGGATCCTGCGTACAGGCGATAGTTCTGGCTGAAGGGCAAAGGATGCTCGGAAATGAATTATCGTCCACATGCACCGTGACCATGCAGGTATTTGAATTCCCGGACAGGTCGGTCGCCTTCATTTGCACGCTGATATTATTACCCACATCTTCACAGCAAAACTTTACTGTAGATCCAAACTCCGGCTGTGTACCGCAGGCGGAAGTCATCCGTCGGGCGGTCAGTGCTACGGAACCGCAATTGTCATAGCTGCCGTCGTCAAAAGTTTGAGCGTACACGAGAGCCTGACCATAGTTAGTCAGCGTCACCGTGGTGTGCAAATCGCAAACTACCGTCGGCGCCGTATTGTCCACCACTGCCAGCGTCATGCTGCAATTGCCCGTGTTGCCACAATTATCAGTTACGTGGTACTGAATGGTGTAAGTCCCGGGATAGACGTTGTAAATCGCCCCGCCATTTCCTGAGACCTGGCCTGCGGGCGTGTCTATTATCGTACTAAAAGAAGAGGAACAGTCATCCAAAATAAGCACTGGCGGCAGCAAGAGGGAAGCGGTGCAGGATTGCGCACTGGTCGTGCTAACCGTCAGCTCATCGGGACAGGTCAGTGCAGGCGCTTTGTCATCTTTGACCGCAATGATTTGAATCTGATGCTGAATGGCGCCTGAGCACCAGGAGGCAGTCGTCCAGGTGCGCAATATCTTGTAACTGTTCTCACACATCGGCAGCACCTGATCGCCGTATGTGACGGACATGCTGCAATAGGTGTTCCCGTTCGGTATGGGATGGCCGTCAATGGCGGGGAATCCAGTGGCCTCAGGCGTCGTGTCAGGATTTACGCAATCAATTGCAGGTGCGGAAATGCCATCTCTGTTGGAGGGCCACTGTATGTCAACTGCCGTGGGTTTGGCTATTCGGATGATTTGGGTACAGCTCTTTGAATTGCTGAACAAATCAACGGCCATCCAGGCGCGAGTGATAATTCCCGCAAAATCTCCGGTACAGCCGAGGCTCTGGATGGCGTCGGTATGGGAGACCGTAAAACTGGAACAATCGCTCACATCGGGAGTTCCCGTCTGAGCCGGAGCAGTCGAGCCGGTGCAACTAATTGTCAGATCGGGTGGGCAGCTTATCTGTGGCGGGAGTTCGTCATTGACGAAAATATTTCCCCAACAGGAGTTTCCCGATGGCAGATGGTTCACCTTTACCGTGATGTAGTCGCCAATGTTTGAGGCGTCAACAAAGGGGCTCCCTGGAAGGATTCCTCCCCAGGAATTCATCAGCGTGACAGAAAATGAGGAAGGATTGTTGGGGCTACAGAAAGTACCATTTTCATGGAGTACCATGTTGTAAGCGATTTCGGTGTGGCAGTCGGGAGACAATGAGATATTGACCATGTTGTGGCAAACCATCGTACACTGCGCCCTGAGTGCATGCGGCGCCATCGCTACAAAGAAGAGCAGAATAAGCAGGAAGGTTTTTTGTTTCAGTGAGCTTTGGGTTACAAGAGTTTTGGTTAAAGTGTGTAAGGGTAACCCACCCGACAAGATCGGAGTAGTCATTCTTTTCATGGGACATTTAATTATTAAAAAATCGGTTTTAGCTCGATTGTCCATCGGGTTTCAGACATCTAATGAATTCATTGCACAGGCTGACGAGGCCAGGCAAGGAAAATTTCTTCATGGCAATACCAGGCAGAAGGGACGCCTGATTAGCGCTTCTAAAGAATTTGCAAAACTTAGATGTCCGGTTATTACAGGCTCTTCGATGAATGCGCTCTTCTGAGGCATAGCCCGCTCATTTTTTCTCTTTCAAAATGGGTAGATGGAAAATACTGATTAGGCGCTACGACTTAGCGATGGGCAGAAGTTTGAATTTATTTTTTTTAAATAAAAAAAGAAGGAAGAGAAAAATGGTGGTAAGGGAATGTGTAAGAATCGGTTTAGGATCTTTCATGGCTATGTTCGGTTGAGATTATAAAATCGGTTTGGTTAAAGCAATGCAAATGTAAGTAGCTGTTTTATCATTTACAACAATTCTCATTTTTTTTTAATACAAAAAATCCCCTGCCCGGAAATTCAGGCAGGGGGTTCGCGCGCATAGACTGTTTACCGACTCAGGCCGGTCAAATTATTACTATTGAATGAGCGCCATTTTTCTCGTCGCTCTGTTTCCGGAAGTTTCCAATTGATAGAAGAGGACGCCTCCGGAAGGCAGTTCATCTCCTTCGATGGTCACCCTGTTGTAACCTTCTTCAAAATGGCGGTCAAGTGTTTTAAGCACCTTGCCTGACAGGTCGTAAATTGTCAGTTTGGCCCATCCGGATTCCGGAAGGTTAAACCCTATGTTCGTTGACCGTTTGAACGGGTTGGGCTGGTTTTGGTACAATTGAAAAGAATTCGTCTGCATATTGTCTGGGTTTGTGAACTCAAGATGTGGGTTCAAAAGTGATTCTGTAGCGTCGTAAATAGCGGCCTGGGTAAACTTAGAAGTCAGGGCGATCATCTCGCTGAGCCTTCCATCTTCTTTCACCCTGAAACGCAGGTTGAAAATGCTCTCGCCAGCGTTTAGAGCCAATGGCCGGGTCTGGTACCAGGCCACCGTCAGAGCGCCTTCATCGAGTAGGGATTGCCCAAAGCATTCTTCCACGTTCGCCGGCAGGGCGCCTTCCTCAATTCCCTCTAATTCTAAATAACCGGTTTCAAATTCGAGGGTAAACTGGAGCGCGAGTAATGCGAGGTGGTTCTGTAACTGGAGCGGCACAACGATTTCATCGCCTGCTTTTACTTCCCGGTCTTCCGACTGAATGAGTAATTGCTCTATACCGCTCCTGTCGCCGACATTGCCGCCTCCATAATTTGTGACGGCGCTGCCGTTGAGGTCTCCAATTTTTATTCCAACAAAGTCGGCATCTATCAAATCCTGGTTGACGTTGTTGGCGATAAGGGTCTCAGGGAAGGTCTGCGAGAATGGGTTTGCAGGATCGGGAAACACGTAATCTTTTTTCACGAACCGCCAGGAGGTATTGTTGGGAAACTCCTGGTAAATCTGTAAAACCAGTTTTCGCAATTCGACAATATCTGCCGTGGTCACGCTTCCACTCCGGTTGATATCGGCTGCAATAATCTTATACGGCGAGTCTAAGGCTCCAACTCCCAAGACATGGCGGCTCATCAATACTAAATCAAAAGTCGTTACTCCGTTGAGAGCCTCAGAATTCTTTTCAGGAGAGACGACATAATTTTCTCCTGCCTGAAGGCCGGTGATAGCAAATATTCCGCTATCGTCGGTTTCATTTACCATCCCCATATTGGGAAGCGTAATTTTTACCGAAGGCAGCTGCTCCCCTTCTTCTGTCTTGATGGCTCCCGTTACTATGATATTGCCTGATACCAAAGTGTCCGGGCATAACAACATGTTGTCCTGAACGATAATCGTAGTGATACAGTAATCGCTGTTACCCGCAGCGTCGGTCACCCACAACTCTACGTTGTGTTCTCCCTTGCCGCTACAACCAAAAGAGATGGAAGAGCCTGGCGGCTCGGTATCGCCCTCTAAGCGAATGGCCAGTACGAGTTCCGATTTAGGGGTACAGTTGTCGAAGCTATTGTAGTTCAACTGGGAGGCTGACACCGAAGTCATTATTTGCCCTCCCATTTCCTGCAATTCAGCCACTATACCGTTGTAGGCATAAGGCGTGGGTTTTTTCAGGTCTGTCACCGTAATTTGAGTCGTACAGGTTGACTGGTTGCCACAACCATCTTTTACCGTAAATTTCACCGTATGCGTTCCCAATGGATAAATCCCACTGGCATTGGCGCCATTGTAAGGGGAATCATTGGTGTAGGTCAGACTGGGGCTACAATCGGTGGCCTCTACCGGCAGCAGATTCACAAAGGCCTGAACACAGTTATTGTCCACGCCGACTGTTATATTCGGCGGGCAGAAAGTAATTACTGGCGGCTCGGAATCCATCACTATTATCATTTGCTGGTGGGTCCACATACCTTCTGAGGGGTTATCTACGGAGTATTGGCACCAGTCCATCACCTTCCACGTCCGAACGATTTTGTAACAGGAAGGAAAGGCCACATAAAAGAGCTGATCCGAATAGTTCCAGGCTATCATGGCGCAGCTTCCACTGTTTACAATGGGTTTGCTGTAATTGATTGGAGAGATTGGAAGGTTTTCAGGCTTTAGGTCATCAGGTTGTATGCAGGCGTCGGTCACCGTATAATTCTCCGGCCATTCAATAGTCGAGCCGTCGAAAGGAGCCTGATTGATTACTGTAATTTCCTGATTACAGGAAGCAGTGCCGCCCCCCGAGCCTATAACCGTAAAACTGCGAATAATTGTACCCGAGCCGCAACTCGTCAAATTGACTGTACTCGTTTCAGTTACAGTAAATCCACAGGTCGTAACGACTGTAGGCTCTCCAAATATGCTCAGATCCGATAAATCGTCTTCGCAGCCCACCTCCTGAGGACCTGGACAGGTCAGCAGTATGGGATAATTGTCCTGAACTTCCACTATAGTTTTACAAATATTCGATAAACCAGACCCTGGCTCTGATACTCTCATATAAACAATAATCGGCTCTGCCGGTGAAATATCGTCGCAATCGAATTCGACTAAAGCCGAAAACTCAATCCCGTCCCGACTAACTTCAAATTCTAAAGAAGAATTTGGAGAACAGTTGTCATGACTGCCATCGTCAAAATCATGGGCAAACACCCCGGCATGACCATTATTATTTAGCGCTACCACTTTAGTCCCCTGGCAAACTGCCGCCGGGATTTCGTTGTCTATAACTTCTATCGTCGCATGGCAGGGCAGGGAGGCGTTGCCGCAGGTATCAAACGCTGTGAAAGTAACTTCATACTGGCCAACGGGCAAATCTGCATAATACAAACCTGCCGGCTCCGTAACGACAGTTGTAACCACAGTGCCGCTTAAGCTGCAATCTTCATTTTCAAAATCTGGGAAATACAGGTTTGTCGTAGCGGTACATTTCCCCGGATCGGTATCAACTTCAACATGGCCGGTCGGGCAGTCAATGACAGGGCCGCCTGCGGCAGTTTCCTGCGATGAGAACCTTCCCGTCGTGTAATCGGCAGACTCTAAGTCTGATTTGTCGCCAAAGGCATTTTCACCATTGCCCTGAAGCGTCATATTGAGGCTTCCAAAGCAAATCATCGTATCCGCGTACATCAGCGAGGTAAAAAACATGGAGAGGATAAACGCCGCCAGGGCGCTCCATTGGGCGATCTTGTTCTGTCTCATTTTGAACTAAAATTTGTTAATAGATTTGGATTATAATTCCATCAGTATTGGCAAGCCGACCTATAGCAAGCCCGCCTCACGATGCTTGAATTCGTGTAAAAAAATTACAAGTCATTGACAATCAGCGTCAATTATTTTGTGAAACAGAACTACTTATGAGAAATGGAATAATAAATAATGGTAGCGCCGGCTCGCTCAGTTTTATGAATTGAGCTTATCTCATCTCAAATTAATCAGAGTAGGCAGCCGGGCTTTACACTCTTACCATCATGGAGAGAATCGGTAGTTTTCTCATAGCCGATAGCGCTCCTTTGTGTAGAATCTCATTAGCAGTCAATGCTTCAGCCCTGGATGTGTTGAGTTTTGGAAAGAAAAAAAAGTGTAAATAGTAAGAAGTACTTGCTTTGTCAGGAAGGAGGTCATTGGTAGAGAATCGGTTTTTGAATCTTATATCTTAAATATCTATTATATAAAAACCATGCCATTCAAAGGAGGCTGTTGTCGCTATTTCAATTTAATTTTTGCTTTCTCTGCCGTAGCGAGCGCTTAGGCTTAGGCTCGCTTTTAAGATTTCAGGGAGGGGATTCCGATTCTACATACCCTTATCTCAGGATTTATTTTATAAAAAAAGCCCCCCTCCACTGCTGTGGAGAGAGGCCATCCCAAAAACCGATTTAAGTGTTTATGTCTTCTCTC
>CAZXQI010000023.1:0-38307 GCA_964643005.1 uncultured Saprospiraceae bacterium
TCGTATCATACCTTCACTTCTACTTCTGCACCCTTTTCAAGGATCGTAATTTCAGACATTATTCCTAATGATTTGATTAACGAAAAAGAAAGTTTGACTAAAGAAATCATTGGATACTTATATCAAGAAGAACAAAAACATTTTGAAGAATTAGAAGAACCTGATAATCATATTTTTTCAAAATTGAAAAGATTAAAAATGTTGATTGATTAACTTTTGCCTCAATTTGAACATCAGTTCGATATGATTTTTGCAGATCCTCCTTATTTCCTGTCCAACGATGGTTTGTCGATCCAAAGTGGGCGAATAGTAAGCGTAAATAAAGGGAAGTGGGATAAATCTGAGGGATTTAATTTTATCAATGACTTCAATCGCAAATGGCTTTCGTTAGTTCGCAATAAGATGAAAGAAGATGCAACTATTTGGATAAGTGGGACAATGCACAATATTTTTTCGGTTGGACAAATCCTGTCTGAACTGGACTTTAAAATTTTAAACATTATTACCTGGGAAAAGACCAATCCTCCGCCCAATTTCTCTTGTCGTTATTTTACACACTCCACTGAGCAGATCATCTGGGCCAGAAAAAAGGAGAAAGTACCTCATTACTTTAACTACGACCTGATGCGACAATTAAACGGTAACAAACAAATGAAAGATGTTTGGAGATTACCGGCTATCGCTCCCTGGGAAAAATCTTTTGGAAAACATCCTACGCAAAAGCCATTGTCCGTTTTGACCAGACTTATTTTGGCCTCAACTAAGCCAAATGCCTGGGTTTTAGATCCTTTTACTGGTAGCTCAACAACTGGAATAGCGGCAAATTTGGCCAGCAGGAGATTTCTGGGAATTGATCAGGAAGAGAGTTATTTGAGTATCAGCAGAAATCGAAAATTGGAAATTCAAGCTCCTAAAGTTGCTGCTAAGTATAGGCAGAAACTGAGTGGATTTAATGATAGAAATGAATTGGAACTATTCCTCGCTGAAGAACCAAAAGCAGAATATGAAACTGAAATAAGCTTCAGGAAGTCGCCTTAGTTTTTGGCGAGACACATATAGGCATTATCCTCTTCCCGAATGGTGTTTCCCCAGGAAACAACCCTGATTGACGAAAATGCGCCTGATAAGAATGGCTTACAAGTTCAATCAGAAGGAAGCAGAAACGTTGAATCGGACAGGCTCTAAACAGCCATGAATTTTCCCAGAATATTCCAAAACTGTATCCATCCTCTTTAAACCCGACGACAACATCCAAATCACCACCCCAGATCGCCTTACTCAAAAAATAAAATCATGTCCTCAAAAAAAACAGAGCTTCTAATTACGGGCGCCGGAGGCCAGGTCGGCAGGGAATTGCAGGCGCTTGCCGCCGATTTCCCGCAGTTCCATTTCAGTTTCCTCGGCTCCAAAGAATTGGACATTGCCGACCAGAGCGCCGTTTGCGATTATTTTTCAAAAAACAGGACAGACTACTGCCTGAATTGCGCAGCTTATACTGCTGTGGACAAGGCCGAAGCAGAGCCCGGATTAGCGGAGAAAGTCAACGTGGAAGGCGCCAAAAATCTCGCCCGCGCCTGTGCCGCTCAGGGCGCCCGATTGTTGCATCTTTCCAGCGATTATGTGTATCACACGCAGCGCAACCAGCCGTATGTGGAAACAGACGAGACCGACCCGCAGGGTGTTTACGCCCGCACCAAACTGGCGGGCGATCTGGCCGCTTTGGAGACCCATCCGGCGGGGACGATGGTTCTCCGCACTTCCTGGGTCTATTCCTCCTTCGGGCATAATTTCGTCAAAACCATGCTCCGCCTCGGCGCTGAGCGCAGCCGGCTGAGCGTCGTCTTTGATCAAATCGGGACGCCGACTTATGCGCGGGATTTGGCCAAAGCCATGCTGTGGATACTGACAAAAGTGGAAAACAGGGAAGCGGGGAGAGAGCTGCTGAGCGGTATTTATCACTACAGCAACGAAGGGGTCGCGAGCTGGTACGACTTTGCGGTGGCAATTTTTGAAATCAAAAACCTGCCGGTAAGCGTCAGCCCCATAGAATCGGCCGCTTATCCGACGCCCGCCGGCCGACCCCCGTTCAGCGTTTTAAATAAAGGAAAAATTAAAGCCGCTTTTGGTCTGGAGATTCCCCACTGGCGGGCGTCGTTGGAAGCGTGCCTGAAGTTGTTGTAAAGCCTTCCTTTGAAAACTACCTGTCCAGATAAGCCGAATACATCCACACTAATTTTTCCTGCTCGCGAATGTAGTCGCTCATCAGGGCGTTCGTTCCCTCGTCGTCCGCATCGGCTGAAAGTTCTAACAGCTCGCGCTGGAGCTTAATGATTGCCTGAAACGATTTGAGAATGTCCGCTACGGCCTTAAAACCGTCGTTCGTTTCCCTGCTTTCTTTGACTTCGGCGAGTTTCTGATAATTGGAATAGCGGTGATCGGGAGCATATCCTAAGGTCAGAATGCGCTCGGCGATGTCGTCAATCTTGACCTGTAGATCGTTGTACAACTCTTCAAACTTGAGGTGTAGTTCAAAGAATTTTTCCCCTTTAATATTCCAGTGATAACCTCTGGTGTTTTGATAGAAAATGGAATAATCCGCCAGCAGTTCGTTCAGTTTGTCGGATAGTTTTTTTGACTTTTCAATGTCTAGGCCAATGGCGCTTAATTTTTTCATAATGAGCTGGTTATTGAATATAGGAATTTTAAAGTTGATGAAAGGAACCGGACATAAAAGCCAGTTGGAAGAAGTGCAAAGTTAAGCCGATACAGACCAGATGGATCATGACATATATCACAAATCCGCCAGACAAAAATCTTCACATTTTCCGGTTTCTCTTTTGCCGCCCCCTTATGACAGTATATTTTTTTAAAAAAATGACCCTTAGGCTCTGACAGCCCTTTTGAGATTCATTTTTTTTAAAAAAACCATCCCGTCTTTTTCGCGCTTTTCCGGGTAGTGGATTTCACCCCTAAAACCCCCAGCAGGCCGCGAGTCAACTCCCGGGCAATGGTATTTCCGATTTGCCGCGTCGTCGGACTGTTGACCACCTTTTCGAAAGTGCTCTTTTCCTGTTTGCGCGAAGTCGTCTTACCGTCGGATTTTGTCTGCTGGGACATCTTTTTGGAGTGTTCCTCCGACTGGGCGTCCTCAATTTTTGCAGTCAGGATTTCATAGGCGCTATCCCTGTCAATGACCTCGTTGTATTTTCTCACCAACTGCGATCTGCCGATGATGGCGTCAATTTCTCCCTCGCTCAAAATGTCCATGCGGGACTGGGGCGCCCTCAACATGGCGTGGACTAAGGGCGTGGGAATCCCCTTCTCATTCAGCACTGTGACGAAAGCTTCGCCGATACCGAGTTCCGTAATCAGATTCTCGACCTTGTAAAACTCAGTGATAGGGTAGTTCTGCGCAGCCAGTTTGATGGCTTTGCGGTCTTTGGCGGTGAAGGCTCTCAGGGAGTGTTGGATTTTCATACCCAGTTGACTCAGCACGGCCTCCGGTATATCTGCCGGGTTTTGGGTCACGAAGAAAACGCCGATGCCCTTGGAGCGGATGAGCTTGATGACGGACTCGATCTGGTCGAGCAGCACTTTGGAGGCATTGCTGAAGACGAGATGAGCCTCGTCAATGAACACCACTAATTTGGGTTGGTCGGAGTCGCCCTCTTCGGGGAAGGTAGAATAGATCTCCGCCAACATTTGCAGCATAAAAGTTGAGAACAATTTTGGGCGATCCTGAATGTCCGTCAGCCGAACGATGGAGAGCATGCCCCGGCCATTTTCATCTAAGCGGCAGAGGTCGTCCACGTCAAAGGAGCGCTCGCCAAAAAAGACCTCGGCGCCCTGCTGCTCCAGTTCCACTACTTTCCGCATGATAGCTCCGACAGTCACAGAGGAAACCATGCCGTACTCCTGTTGGAAATCGGCCTTGCCCTCGTTGGCTAAATATTGCAGTACTTTTTTCAGATCCTTCAAATCTAAGAGGGGCAGGCCTTTGTCGTCGCAGTACTTAAAAATGACGGCCATAACTCCGCCCTGCGTATCGTTGAGGTCCAAAATTTTGGAAAAGAGAACGGGGCCGAATTCAGTCACGGTGGCGCGCAGGCGGGCGCCTTTTTCGTGCGATAGACTCAGGAACTCAACGGGACTGCCCTCTGCTCTGAAGGGAATGCCAATTTTATTCTGGCGCTCTTCAATCTTCGCATTGTAATCGCCGGGCATGGCCACGCCGCTGAGGTCGCCTTTGACATCCATGAGCAACACGGGGACGCCGTTCGCCGAAAGCTGCTCCGCAATGATCTGCAGGGTTTTGGTTTTCCCCGAACCGGTAGCCCCGGCAATCAGACCGTGGCGGTTCATGGTTTTGAGCGGAAGTTTGACCATGCAGCCAGGGATGGTTTCTTTGTCGAATATGGCGCCTCCCAAGTCTATGGCGGCGCCTTTGAACTGGTAGCCGCTGTTGATCGCTTCGATAAATTTCTCTTTGTCAGACATGATTTAAAAAGTTTTTACCGGTTTGAAAAAGGCCGGAATTTTAGATCGCGTTTTATTGTGGAAGAAGCCCGACAGAGCAGGCTTCCAGCGCTCTGACTGCCAAATAAATGGCGGCAGTCATTTTTGGAGGTTCCACTCCTTCAGGCGCTTCTGATATTTTTTTTCGTTGGTTTTCCAAAGCCTCATATCGAATTTTGACTCCAATTCTGCTTCTAATCCGGGTTCCATGAGTCGGGGAAAAAAGTCAATGCCCGTCAGTTTTTCGACCTCGTCTATAGAAGTGGCGAAAGTTTCTATGCGCTGAGTAGTCTCTTCATTGGGAATGACAAAGGCGATGGCCTTTAGTTCCGGCTCCCGCAGGTCGAGGAGCACCTTGTAAAAAGCCGAAGGCGCCGCCACCTTGTTTTTGCCGATCCAGCCCAGGGGAGGTTTGCTGAGCACCGGCCCCGTTACGACGTACAGATGCTTAAAGTGTTTCGCCCAGTCCCTCGTCAGTTCTTCCAATTCCCGCCAGACGCCCTGATCAAAACCCGGCCTCTGGGGCGCCACATTGCTCATGTAAAAAGACTCGGACATGGCTTCTTCCGAAAAGGCCATATCGGCGGCAGGCGCCAGATGCCCCCGGTCGTAATTGGATCGGATGTAATCCTCCGGTGCGGCGCTGCCAGTCTTCACCAATGAGTCAACCCGGAAATCGTTGCTGCGATCCACCCATTCTGTTTTGAGACGCTCGGCGGTCAGTTCGTAGGCTACCCACTCCGGCAGTTCGTATTCTTCCACATAAGAAAGTGCGTAGTGCTGATGGCGAATCACAACATTGGTAGAAGAGGAGGGCAAATAAAAAATGTCGTCCAATCCGGCTTCCTGTAGATTTTCGACGTCCATCTGCGCCGGCTCCTCTGCTTCTAAATAGGTAGTTTTCTGAATGGCAAAATATAGGATGACGAGGAAAAGCGAAAACAATCCCACCCGCACCAACATAGCGCCTCCGTTTGCAGATTTTTTTCGGGAATGACTGGAATTGAATTTTGCCAATGTCGCGTAAGGATTTTGTGCTTCCACCTGAAAAGCGAAATAAATTAAGCCGCAAAACTAAACAAAAAGCGCTATTCCACCGGATGTGGCCGACTTCAGCGGCTGTATAAAAGTAGTAGTCTGTATAAGTGGAAAGCCGCTATTCGGATTAGCCAAAGCTGCTCTGAGATGCAGACCCCGCAGCTCTATTGCGTCTTAACCCTCAGAATTGCAGTAGGGGGATTTGAGGATGATGCGGATTGTGATAAAGTGGGAAACCTGCGCTATTTGCAGGGAAAGCCCAAAGTGAATTCGGACTGATTTTCTTCTTCGTAAAAAATCATCTGTGGGTAATCGCACGCCACTCTAAAGCTCCTATGCCAATTAAATCTTACTCTCCTTCCGCGTACTGCTTCTCATAATACTGCTGATAAGCCCCGGAAGTCACGTGCTGGAGCCAGTCCTCATTGGCGAGGTACCACCGGGCGGTGAGTCGCAGTCCCTCTTCAGGGGCGATGGTCGGTTGCCAATTTAGCTCGTTTTTCAGCTTGGTAGCGTCGATGGCATAGCGACGGTCGTGCCCCGGACGGTCTTTGACGAAAGTAATCAACTGGCGACTGGCGCCGGCCTGTCGGCCGAGCAGGTCGTCCATGATGTCGCAGAGCGTTTGGACGAGTTCGAGATTTTTGCGCTCGTTGTTGCCGCCGATATTGTAGGTTTCGCCCGTTCGGCCTTCGTGGAAAATGAGGTCTATGGCCTCGGCGTGATCCACCACCCAAAGCCAGTCGCGGGTGTATTTGCCGTCGCCGTAGATAGGAAGCGGCTTGTTGTGCTTGATGTTGTTGATGACTAAGGGCAGCAGTTTTTCGGGAAACTGGTTGGGGCCGTAGTTATTGGAGCAATTGGACAGGACGACCGGAAGCTGGTAGGTATGCCAGTAAGCCCTGACGAGGTGGTCGCTGCCGGCTTTGGAAGCCGAGTAAGGCGAGCGCGGGTCGTAAGGCGTCGTTTCAATAAAAAAACCTTCCTCTCCGAGCGAGCCATAGACCTCGTCCGTGGAAATATGGTAAAAACGCTTCCCCTCCATTTTATCCTTCCAGGCGACTTTCGCAGCATTCAGCAGATTGACGGTGCCGATGATATTGGCCTCGATGAATTCGAGTGGATTGGCGATGGAGCGATCTACGTGCGACTCCGCAGCCAGATGGACGACGCCGTCGAAGTGGAATCTTTCAAACAAATCGCCCAGGAAAGCAGTGTCGGTGATGTCGCCCTTTACAAAGCTGTAGTTGGGCTTTCCCTCCACGTCGGTCAGGTTTTCCAAATTGCCGGCATAGGTCAGCTTATCTAAATTGACGATGCGGTAATCCGGATATTTATTGACAAAAAGGCGGACGACGTGAGAGCCGATGAAACCGGCGCCGCCGGTGATTAGGATGGTTTTGTTGTGTGACATTTCGATATTCGTAGTTCGTTGTTTCCATTGAACGGGGATGAACGCTGCTTGTTCGCTTTCATCCCCATTTTCATAAGACGGTAGATTTCTCTGATCCTTTAATAGCCTGACCCCTATCAGTCTAACAGAACCTTCCCGCTATTTTACTGCCTCTTTGAAGTATTCATAAGTTTTCGTCAATCCTTCCGTGCGGGCGTATTTGGGTTCCCAGTTGAGGATTTTACGGGCTTTGGAGATGTCGGGGCGGCGCTGCTTCGGGTCGTCCACAGGTAGCGGGCGGAATACGATATGCGCTTTTGGATTCCCCACCAGCCGGAGTATTTCGCTGGCGAACTCCAGCACCGTAATTTCCGAAGGATTCCCGATGTTCACCGGATGAGGATAATCGCTCAGGAGCAGGCGATAGATGCCGTCCACTAAGTCGTCCACGTAACAGAAGCTGCGCGTTTGAGAGCCGTCGCCGAAGACCGTCAGTCCTTCGCCGCGAATGGCTTGCGAGAAAAACGCCGGAAGCACCCGTCCGTCTTCCACCCTCATCCTCGGCCCATAGGTATTGAAAATCCGCACGATGCGGGTTTCTACATTGTGATAAGTGTGATAGGCCATAGTGATAGCCTCCATGAAGCGCTTGGCTTCGTCGTAAACGCCCCTCGGCCCGACCGGATTGACATTGCCCCAGTACTCCTCCACCTGCGGATGCACCAATGGATCGCCGTAAACTTCGGAAGTCGAGGCCACTAAGATGCGCGAGCCTTTTACCCGAGCCAGACCGAGCAGGTTGTGCGTGCCGAGCGCGCCTACTTTCAAGGTCTGAATGGGCATTTGTAAATAGTCAATCGGGCTGGCAGGAGATGCAAAATGCAGGATGTAATGAATGTCGCCGGGCACGTGGACAAACTTGCTCACGTCGTGGTGATAGAATTCAAATTCCTTTTCGGGGAACAGGTGTTCGATATTTGACAAACTGCCCGTCAGCAGGTTATCCATGCCGATTACGTGGAAACCTTCTGCCAAAAACCTGTCGCACAGGTGCGAACCGATGAAGCCGGCTGCACCGGTAATAAGGACTCTCTTTTTCACTGTGATTATTTTTTAAAGAAAAAATGCAGGTGTTGAATTGGAAGTACGCAACCCTCGACACTGCCGGTTAATAAAATTGAGTGGAGGGAAAATGCCTGAGGCCGCAAAGATAAGTTGAATTAAAGTTTGGCACAGAAAAAAATGTGCCTACTGCCCCTTTCTCAGTTCCAAAATTTCTTTTAGACCATCAAAAACGCCCTTTTTTGGAATAAAAATTTAAAAACCTCTATGCGGGAGAGGAGCCGCCCCGAATGGAGAAATCATTTGGAGCAAAAATTCCCACTCAGTTTTTTCTCAGTAGGATTTCAAAGAATTTTCCCAAAAGGGAATTTCAACGAAACTCTAAGGGTTCAGATATTTTCCCAAAAAGCCGAGCATGGCTTTGTAAAACTCGAACCGGTTCTCCTCGTTGTGGAAGCCGTGTCCTTCGTCGTATTTCACCATATACAGCACGTCCACGCCCCGCTTGCGGATGGCCTGGACGATCTGGTCGCTCTCGTCTATGTTCACCCTCGGGTCGTTGGCGCCCTGCACGACGAACAAAGGACATTTGATTTTGTCCGTGTGGAAAACGGGGGAAGCCTCGAACATCGCATCCTTGTCGGTTTCGGGATGGCCGACCATTTCGTACATCATGTCGAGGTAGGGTTTCCAATAGGGCGGAATGGTGTGCAGGAAGGTGAAGAGGTTGGAGACGCCCACGTAATCAATGGCGCAGGCGTATAAGTCCGGCGTGAAAGCGACTCCCGCAAGGGTGGCATATCCGCCGTAGCTCCCTCCGTAAATTGCCACCCGGGTCGGGTCGGCGATACCTTGTTCTATCAGCCAGTGGACGCCGTCCGTGATGTCGTCCTGCATCTTTTTCCCCCATTGCCCGAAGCCGGCCTCCCAAAACTGCCGGCCGTAGCCCGTGCTGCCGCGGTAGTTCATTTGCAGGACGGCATAGCCTCTGCCGGCCAGCAACTGCACTTCGGGATTGAATCCCCAGGAATCCCTGACCCAGGGGCCGCCATGCGGATTGATGACGACGGGCAGGTTTTTCGCCTCCCGCCCCGGAGGCAGACTCAAGTAGCCGTGAATGACCAGGCCGTCCCTGCTCGCATATTGGACGGGCTTCATGGCCGACATATCGTTTTCGTCTAACCAGGGGCTTATTTCTGCAATTTTGTTGAGGGTGTCGGCATTTTTATCATAAAAATAATAAGCGCCGAGGGAGCGGTCGCTGTAGGTGCGCAGCATGAATTTATCCTCCGCTCTGTTGCTGGCCGTGATGACGATTTCGTAGCCGGACAGTTCACCTTCTAATCGCTGATAAATGCGCCGGGCCTCCTCGTCGAGAAAGTGCAGGTGTCGCTTTTCCGTCGCGTAGGCGATGGCGGTCGGTACCCGCCTTTTGCGGGAATAGGAAATGCTATAGACGTCCACATCGGGATGAGAGAAGATGGGTTCGCCGACTTCCTTTCCCGTGCGCAGATCCATTTTGACGATGATTTGCTTGTCCCGCCCGATGTTGGAGGAGACGTAGGCGATGTGGTCGTTTTGAAAATCGAAGAATACAGGAGAGACGCCTTCCCTGAAATTGGTGGTGAGGACTTCCTGAAAAGGCTGGTCTTCCGCCTCCCGATAGAGCAATGTTGTGTTGACGCCGTCCACCAATTTTGCGGCGACGCGGAGGCGACCTTCGTGGTCGGTCATCCAGTTGTCTAAAGGTTCCATTGGGTTGGTATTTTCTGCCAGCTGCCGCAGTTCGCCCGTGGCGATGTTCAGGCGGTACGGTTCAAAGAGTTGGGGATTGTTTTTGTTCATGGCGATGATGACTTCATCTTTCACGTCTTTCAAGTCGTCGATGAGGTCAATGCGAATGCCGTCGAAAGGGGTGAGTTCCTGTAGGTTTTCGCCGTCGAGATTCACGGCGTAGAGGTGAAAATTCTCGTCGCCCGCATCGTCTTTGGCGAAGACTAAGCGATCGTCTTTCCAAAAATACCAGGCGATATCCCTGTCGGCGACGGAGGTGATTCTTTTGGCTCGCTTCCCACCGGTTTTTTGTACAAATAAATTGAGCCTGCGCTTGTAAGGACCGAGGTAGGAAAAATAATTGCCGTCGGGAGAAAGCTGATACCTGGATTTTTTGGGCAGCCGAAAGAAATCTTCTATGGAGTATTTGAAGTCCCCAGTCTGGGCGCTGAGCAATTTTTTGATTTCGGAAGTGGGCGATGGCAGGGCAAGGTTGCCGGGTAATTGTTTTTTATGGGCTTGTTGTGCCATTTGAAATAATTTTATAGTCGGTGATTTATTTTTTAAAAAAAGAGCGCAAAGATGCAAATTGAGGCTGAATATCGGCAGCTTGGAGTCCTCCATCCAAAAATTGCCAAAAAACCAGGTAAAAGAACATTGGCTTAGCGTTCAGAGTTGTATCTTAAAGCTCGAAAAGGGATGTTTGCAACAAAATTGAAGATTGAAACATTTCACAAAGAACCAACCCAATTACTCCACTTTAAATAAATATTCCATGTACACGCAGGAAGAAATTGATAAAGCCAAAAAACGTGTAAATGCCAAAAAGAAGTTTTACCAGCACCTGATGTCCTTTGCGCTGGTGAATACATTTCTGTTTATTTTAAACATCATTACCTCTCCCACTCAATGGTGGTTTGTCTATCCATTGCTGGGGTGGGGACTGGGACTCGGCTTCCACTACGTCGAAGTGTTTGGCATCCCCGGCTTTGACATCCTCAGCAAGGAGTGGGAAGAAAGAGCTTTAGACAGAGAGTTGAGCAGAATGGATCAGGAGAAGCCCCGCAAAATGACTACCAGAGCAGATAATGGGAACTTAAAACCGGAAGACGAAAATTTTCAACTAAAAGAATTGCGTAAAGATTATGATGAATCAGAATTCGTATAAGAATGACCAGGCAGATGGAGAGGTCTATCGCGAGGCCCGCAAAAGAGTTCAGCAAAAGGCTAAATTTTACAAGCACCTCTATACCTATCTGATTATCAACGGCTTGTTTTTTATAATGTCCCTGTTTAGAGGCCGGCCTTTTGCATCTCTTCCCGTGGCGCTGATGTGGGGAGTCGGCATCCTCTTCCACTACCTGAGGGTATTTGGGTTCCCCGGCAGCGGAGTGCTCAGCAAAGATTGGGAAGAAAATGAGATGAAGCGGGAAATGGACAGATTGAAAAAAATCTATTCCGACAAAGACGATCATAAGGACGAACCCATGGAACTCAAAGAGCTTCGCAAAAACTACGACGAATCGGACTTCGTTTAAACGCTCTTCCCCATTCCCACAAAAAAATCTGCGATTATTTCCCCCTTATCCCTCTTTATTTTTTGAAAGAAAAGGGGCTCGGCTCGTCTAACATAATTTACCCGTCAACCTATTAAGATTATTGACAAGGTTTTTACCTTAATTGTTGGGAAACCCTTGTTAATAGGACTTTTCCGACTTATTTTTGTACATCTTAAAAAGTAGTTTTTGTGTTTATTTGTTTGGGTTAGAAACCCCTGCTTGCAATGCGGGGGTTTTCTTTTGGGCGGAGGGGAGCAATTGCTTTAAACCCTCTCTCTTTTTAAGAATTTGTCTAATTTTGCCCACTACCTTTTTTTTAAAAATTCATTAAAAATGTCAGAACAAAAAATAAATCCTCGCTGGGGCATCATTGCTTTCGCCATTTTCTTCATCGGCTTATTGCGCTTAGTTCCCCACGCTTTTGCCCTTCCGGGTCTTTTCAATATTTCCCCACTCGGTGGAATGGCTCTGTTTGGCGCCGCTTATTTTTCCAGAAAATACATGGCTTTTGTGATTCCTTTTCTGGCGCTGTGGCTCAGTAATCTCCTGCTCAACAATCTGATTTATTCCAGTTACTACGATGGTTTTACGTGGTTTGCCCATTGGGAAGTCTATTTGGCTTTTGCCCTGATCATCGTTTTGGGCACGGTAGTTTTGAAGAAAGTGACCGCCGGTCGCGTGTTGGGAGCAAGTCTGGGAGGTTCAAGCCTGTTTTTTCTGGTCACCAATTTCTTTGTCTGGTTCGGCGGTACTATGTACCCCAAGACGGTGGACGGCTTAGTTGCCTGCTATGTTAGCGCTATTCCGTTTTTCTGGAATACGCTGGCCGGCGACCTGTTCTTTGCCGCCCTGCTGTTTGGCGCCTTCGAATGGACGAGGAGGCAGCATCCAACATGGGTGCTGAGCCAAGCCTGAGTTATTGATCGCCGCCTTTTCTGGTAAGCCATTTCTTGCAGAAAACTAAATTTTGAACGGCCGGGATGGAGATCCCGATTCGGGTGGTTTTTTTTGTGCAAGCTTTAAAAGCGTCGCTGTGAGGGGAGCGTCTCTCCCGGCATGGATTTCCCACAGATGATTTACGACGAAGGAGTAAATCAGCCTAAAGTCACTTCGGACTTTTCTTCAGATTTTTATTTCACAGGCCTCCCGCTCTCGGATGCGACGGTAGTTCAACTTTCCGCTTCTATCTGCTTTTCTTTGAAAAACAGCTTCCTGCCTAAGGAGCCGGTCATAGCGCCTAAGCCGCCGAGCAGCCCGCCGACTAAGCCGGTAAGATAGACGAGGTAGGAGGATTTGAGCTGGAACAGGTCGCCCATTTTGCTGGCGAGCATATTGAGGTTGGCGGCGTTGAGGAAATGGGCGTAGCCGCTCCATAGCAGGGTGGCGGCTGTGAAACCGGCGGCAAAACCGGTTGCGCTGTTTTTGTAGTGAAATAGCAGGCCGACTAATCCGGCTACGACTGCGATGATCCAAAATGGAAAAAACTGCTGGGCGATGAAGCCCAGGATGAGAATGATAAGCGTTTGCAAACCGTAT
Source organism: uncultured Saprospiraceae bacterium (assembly GCA_964643005.1). Taxonomy (GTDB): domain Bacteria; phylum Bacteroidota; class Bacteroidia; order Chitinophagales; family Saprospiraceae; genus UBA6168. The sequence continues at coordinate 12,877 of CAZXQI010000023.1, forward strand.
TTTTTCATGACCTTTTTTTAGTTGATGGAGAGAGAAAAGAGCAGGGGCTGACGATTGTCCTGCTCGTTTTTCATAAAAAACAACTCGTTGTACTCGCCTTTTATCCATTTGTCAATGCCCGTGTCGTAGAAGGGGCTGCCGGGATTGCCGGACTGGCCGCCGGGGAATACTCCCCAGGCCTTCACTTCGTCGCCCAACTCGACGACCATACGCCAGGAGGGGCCGAAAGATTCCGTCAGAGCGTTCAGCGCATTGCGGTTACCTCCTGCGTCGAGGTTCATGCGAGAGAAAGCGGGAATGCGGGCCAGGTGATAGATGGATGTCGCTTTTTGGGAAGCCCAGTCGAAGCCTGGAGTGACCAATTTGTCGGCCAGTTCTTCCATCGCTTTTTTGTAGGACAGGGTAGCAATGTCGGCGGCGGCCTCCCGCTCCGGCGTTTTCTGGATGTCGAAGATGATGTCTTTAGGCGCCTCTTTGGCTAATTTGGTCAGTCTCCAGTTTTCGGGCATGAGCACGGGAACGGAATCTCGCCAGACCGTCAACTCGTCGAAGGTCGCCTCGGAGAAATTCTTCCACCATGCTTCAAAGATAGCCGGCTCTACTGCGTCTTTTTCGTAGGTATAATCCCAGCCCTTCAATCGGTTCAGGCTGATAGTTTCCGTCTGGCTGAGTTGCGCGCTGTCTATCAATTGGAGGAGTACGGGCAGACTTTCGGCGGCGTGGAGGCTGTAGTTGCTGTTTTGTAGTTTCATCATGTCCTGCGCAGTGATGTCCTTCATTTCGCTGAGCTGTTCTACTAAGTACCTGCCTCTGAATTGCTCGAAGTGCGTGCTGTTGTAATAATAGGGGTAGCTCTGATCCGTGGAGCGCTGATTGGCGGAGGCCACAAAGCCGCGCTTTGGGTTTTTAGTTTTTGGAATTAGCTCCCTCGGAATCCAGCCGGCCCAGTGGTTTTTGGCCTGAGCGGCTTCTTCCACAAAGCGACCCTGTCCCGCCCTTTTTAGAGGAAAGCGCCCGTCCACGGTGATGGCGATGTCGCCGTCTTTGGAAGCAAAGACAAAGTTCTGTGCAGGAAAGTCGAAGTATTGCATGGCCTTCTGGTAGTCGGAATAATTCTTCCCCGTGTTCAACTGTAGAAAAGTAACTAAGTCCTGCGAATTGGGAGCGTCGTGGCCGACCCAGCGCATGACTAAATCCTGATGGGGGTTATCCTCAGATTCATAGACGATGGGTCCCCATTCCGTCCATTTTACCGTGTCGAAAACGGGCGTTTCCAGACCTTTGACTTTGAAGGCGTTGACCACTTCCACTACCTTTTTTACTGCGCCGTCGGACTGATAAGTTGTTTTGGAGCCGTCCGTCCAGGAGACTCGGTACCAGTCCAGCACATCGTGACCCACATTGGTTTCTCCCCATGCGATGTTTTCATTGAAGCCAATCAGCAGACCCGGGATGCCCGGGATGCCAACTCCGTAGGCGTTGATTTCGGGGGCGTGGAGTTGTAATTCAAACCAGATCGAAGGGAGGCTGAGCTGTAGGTGAGGGTCGTTGCAGAGGATGGGTTTGCCGGATTTGGTTCTGCTGCCCGCCACCGCCCAGTTGTTGCTGCCCGCCAGTTCCCGCTCTTTTTCATAGACCTGATGGCGAATGAGGCCGAGCGCTTCCGTGGGTATCTCTTCGGCGCTCTGTTCCTGTATTTTCTCCGTTTCAATTTTTACGGGTTCAAAATTCCACTTCGTACCGCCAGGGATGACCGGCTTTTCATTGGGATTGAATTCCGGGTATAAGCGCTCAAACATTTCCGATCCGAGGATTTGCCGGGAGTTGGTAGCTTCCAGGTCGCCTTCTCCGATGCAGAGTGCGAGGTCCATGTATTTCTTGACCAGAGCGCTTTTCAGAACCGTCCAGGGTTCCGGCTGGTAGTTGAGCAATTTGAACTCGATGGGATAATCCTTTGGCGCCAACTGATTGATCCAGGCGTTGACGCCCGCCGTGTAGGCCTCTATCAGTCGGTAAGTTTCGGGCGACTGTTGCCAGCTTTGGACGGCTTTCTCGGCGCCGGCCAGCATGCCCCGCCTGCGTTGCAGTTTGTCATTGGCCAACAGACTTTCTCCCATGATTTCCGAGAGCCTGCCGCCAGTGCTGCGGGCGATGATATCCATTTGCCACAGGCGATACTTCGCCATCACATACCCCTGGGCAAATACGGCGTCTTCCAAATTTTCAGCGAAAATATGCGGGACGAGACGGGTGTCGAACAGGATTTTTACCTGCCCTTTCATGTCCGGAATGACAATGCTTTTTGACACAAATTTGTCCACAGATTCCGTATTTTTCCAAAAACCGCTAAATGGGCTGAGGAAAGGGCCGAGGGGAGGCAGGGTGGTTTCCTTATTTTTCTCTACCGGATTTTGAAGAGAGACAGGCCGGCCCAGGAAGTAAATGACGCCGACCGTGAGCAGAAGCGAGAGGGTGAATTTTACTATTTTCATGTCTAAGTTCAGTTGAAATTTCGGTGGATTTTTATTTGGAGATCGGTGATAAGCGCCTGATTATCTTTGATAGGCAAACACACGAACCCGGTTCGCCGCCTTAGTCCCTGAGCAACAGGGGCCTGCCGAAAGAAACGCGAATCTCCGGCGAAAGCCGCACCGTGATTTTGACGGTAAGCGGATCCTGTATTTTTACCCGCGAGCGCTCCTGGAGCAGAACGGCGGATTTGATAGCGGTAAAAACTAAGTGGACGGGAGTGGAGCTTTTGTTTTCTTCTAAGATGGCCTGTATTCTTCCGGGAGGAAAAGTTTCGACAGGGCATTGCAATTCCATGTCTAAGGTGGGATTGATGGAAACTGAAAACCCGAAATACGTGGCCTTAAAACCGTAAGCCTCCAATTTTGGTAAAATGGAAATCCAGGAGTCTATGAGTTGCGCGCCCTTCTCTTTGGCGGCCTCGCCGAGGGAAGAGACCTGCTCTTTCAGCATTTCGCCGAGTTGATCAATGTTTTGCCAGAGTTTATCGAACATGTTTTGACGGAAATTTTGTCTCCGCCAAAGGTAGAAATTCATCGGACATTCGCGCATCCGGGCGAGTAAAGTATTCAGCGTTTAAAGGCTGGCGCTGCTTTGAGAAGGCCATAGTTTTTCAAAAATTCGAGAAATGAATTTCCGTTTTTCGGTGATGATTTCGGCCTTGCCGCTCATTTGCTGGTGGAAGTCCAGTTCCCTTCCGAGCGTCGTTTTCAGGCTGTTTTCCAATTCGACTTCCACCGAGTAGGCGTTGCCTTTTGCCACGGGATAAATTTTTGACACTTTGCCCTTCAAAAGGCCAAATTCCCGAAAGGGATAACGGGCGAGTTTGATGTTAACCTTTTGACCAACCCGCACCTTCCCACTGCCCTGCACCGGCAGTTGCACCTTCCCGATGTAGCGATCGTCGGAGCCTGGCGGCACGATAGAGAAGATGTCCTCTCCCTCTGCCAACCTCCTGCCCACTTCTAACCCGTCAAAAAACAGGACGCTTCCCTCGGCGGGCGCCAGTACTAAGTATTGGTCTTTCCAGTGATTGATTTCGGATTTCAGCTTGATCAGGCTTTGCGTGAGTTGGTAGATCCTTCCTTTGGCGCCGGCTTCCTGTTGCACCTGCATTTCGAGGATTCTGGCCCGAAGATTCATGATATCTTCCTTTTTGCGCTCGATTTCGGCCTCAATACCCTGAAACTCGCTCATCTTGGCATTAGCCTGAAAGTTGAGATCGTAAACTATCGAGGCCAGACTTTCATCTCCTGTTTGCGAATAGCGAAAGCGCATCTCCTCGAATTGCTTTTTCTGCGAAATAGCTTCTTTATAGGTGGCTAATTTCTTTTGCCCCATGGCGGCGATGGATTTTTCCACCTGTTGGATTTGTTGCCGAACCGCATTTACCGTCGCCCGATCTGTCTTTTCTCCTTCCACAAAAGGCATGTACTCAAAACTGTTGACGAAACTCGAATAAGCCGGAGCGATTTCGCCTAAGCGCAGGTGCATCTGAGGCTGAAAGCTTTGCAGCTCGGACAGATTATACTCGCTGATTTTGTCCACTTCCTTTTCTAGTTCCAAAATATCGTTGACATCGGCAGTGCTCATAAAAACGGCCAGCAGGGCGTCTTTCCTGACCTTGTCGTTGTCGCTCACCCTGATTTGCGCCAATTGGGCGGCGCGCTTTGCCTGCACCGGAACGGGCGGCTCTGCCGTAGTTAGCACTAATTCTCCGGCCACCGTTTCGGGATATTCAAAGACAACCCCTACCATGAACAGCAGTACGACCACGCCTATCAATACGGAAGTCCCCCAAATGGCAACCCAGGATGGCGGCGTTCCCAAAATCTCCCGGACTTCGCCGCTTAGATATTCTACGTTGTTTTGCTTCATTTTTTTAAAGATTGAAATTCAGTGGAAATTTAGCGATCTTTTCCCATTCGGTAAATTTTAAAGCTGCTGGAACTCCGGCGTCTCAAAACAAGCCCTCCGAGAGAATTGCGCCGAACAAAATGCTTATTCGCCGCCATCAAACGAGCCATAAACTCCTTGCGAAAATATTGAAAATATTATCAAATCTTTAATTCCCCACTGCCAAAAGGAATCCCCTCCTTGCGCTCGGCATCCACGGAAGCCTTCCCGCCTCTGACTTCAGAAAACCCGCCGTATTCGCTGTCTTTTGAGTGTACTACGGAAAGCGGTATCACCTGATCCATGCGGATGGGCAGATTCATCCTGCTGGCGAAGACGACGATGGTTTTTCCCGCAAATGATTTTTGAATCCGCTCCAATACGATTTTTTCGCTCTCCGCATCTAAGTCGTTGGTAGGCTCGTCTAAGAACAGGAAATCCGGCTGCCTGTAAACGGCTCTGGCGATGAGGATGGCTTGCTTTTGTCCCCGACTGAGACCCATGCCTCCCTCTCCAATCTTAGTGTAGAAGCCCCTGGCTAAGCGCTCTAAAAAGGGCAGCAGGTTGGCGATGCGGGCGGCCTCCACTAAGCGCTCGTTGTCTATGACCTCGTCGCCTAAGGCGATGTTCCGGGCAATGGAATCATTGAAAATATGGCCGTCCTGGGGCGCCACTCCGCAGCGGCTCAGCCAGGTGGCCTGCTGGATGTTGCTGAGCCGCAGATTGCCCAGTTTGATGATGCCTTCCTGAGCCTGTAGGAAGTTGAGCATCAGATTGAGCAGGGTGGTTTTCCCGCTGCCGTTCTGACCGGCGATGACGGTTGTTTTCCCCAGTGGAATTTTAAAATCGAGATGTCGAATGATCCAGGGCGACTGGCTGCCTTCATAGTGGAAGGAAACGTTTTCTCCCTCCAAAGACCCATTTTTTGGCAAAATATCTATCTCGCCTTCCTCCATGCCCGTTTCCTGACTGTGTACAATATTCATTCGCTCTAAGCTGTATTGAGTCTCTTTCCAGCCTAAGAAGAAATTGATGAGCTGGCGCAGGGGATTGCCCAACTGGAGCAGGAGGAAAACAACGGCCACTAAAACGCCGATGCTCATCTCGCCGGCAATCACCGCCTTTGCCGCCATATAGATGATGACGATGTTGCGGAGCTCGCCTAAAAAGAAAGGGATTTGCAGCGACAACTCGTCCTTCAGCATGGAGGATTTGGACACCTGGTAGAGCTTAGCCAGCGAACGCTCCCAGGACCAGCGCTGCTCCCGCTCTGCATTGCTCAACTTGATATCCCGAATGCCGCGAATCAGGTCGTTCATTTTCCCATAGTGCTCTGCGGCGAGGTTGTGACGGTCGTAGTTCAGATTTTTTCTTCCTTTTAAAAAATACCAGGTGGAGAAGACCTGCAAAGCCGAGACAAAGATGAAGACCAAAAATATTTTCCAACTGAAGACTAACAGCACTAATGAAAACAAAAGCAGCAAAAAGGAGCTGTAAACTAAGGACACTGCTTCTTTAGTGAAAAACTGCTGCACCCTGGGATTGTCGTACAGCGTTTGGATGACGTCTTCTGTCTTTCGGGACTGGAAAAAGCCCACCGGCAGCCGCAGTAGTTTTATCATAAAATCGGTGAGCAACTGGATGTTGACCTTGGAGCCGATATGGAACAAAATAAATCGCCGAATAAAATCAAGCCCTAACTGACTGACAAACAGCACTATCCAGGCCACGAGGATCAGCCGCAGCAGGTCTTCGTTCTGGTGCTCGATGCTCTCGTCCACCATAGTTTGGAGGATAAACGGGAAGGTGATGGCCAATAGCCCTCCGATGAATAAGCCGATGCCCAAAAACCAAAGCAGCCGCCTGTGCCTTTTGAAAATCTCCCACAAAAACCAGGGATTGCTGCGATCCTTCTGCCTGGTTTCTTTGGAATAAAAATCGGCGGTAGGCTCCATGAGCAGGATGATCCCCTCCGCATTTTCTGCATCCGGATGGCCGATCCAGCCTTCGAGAAAGACAGACTTGGGAATGGTCAAAACTCCCTCTTCTGCCGGGTCTGCAATTGTGACTTCGCGGCTGTTGGCGGCGACCACCACCACGAAGTGATTGTCTTTCCAATGGGCGATGCCCGGCAGTGGAATGTCTTCGATGAGACGACTATAGTCGAGCCTGGCTCCGACGGCGTGCATGCCCAGCTCTTCGGCGGCCTCGCTGATGTGGAGTAGGGTGGCGCCCTGGTCGGTCTGCTGCGTCATGGCCTTGAGCGTCTCAATGGAGTAGAGTCGCCCGTAGTAATGGCTGATCATTTGCAGACAGACTGCGCCGCAGTCGCTTGCGTTGAGTTGGGGGTAATGGGGGAAGTTTCTCGGCATACCTTTTTTCATTGCTCGTTGCTCTCCTGATCCGACGGCGGTTGTCTGATAGTAAATTTAGCATACAACGACGCCTCCTTTTATCCCTTCGGAAGATAAAACGAAAATTAAAGTTTGCCTCCCTTGTGTAGCTCTCTGAAAATTAAAAAGGTGAGATTGAAAAATTCAGTTTTTTTGGTCAATAACTATACCGGAAAGAAAGGTGGAATCTCGATGGAATTTCCCTTCGGTGAAATTCTCCCATGAGAACCTCTCCTCCGGCCAGGTTAAGTGGAAACCCCTTTTGGGAAATTATTTCCTTTTTTCCTTTTCTATTTTTTTAAAAAACATTTTCAAATGGCTTAATAGCGCAATTACCTGACTAAGGTGACTCCTCCCCGGAAAATTCGGATGTCGTCGTCTATGAACTCTACTTCTGCCAACCAGGCAAACACGCCGGCCTGCATGATTTTGCCGTTGAACCGGCCATCCCAGGCGTGGTCATAGTCTTCGGGCAGGAAGTTTTCAGCGCTGAAGACCATGCCTCCCTGCCGGTCAAAGACCCTGAAATTCCTGATGATTTTGACGTCGTTCCCGCCGAATGGAATGAACAGGTCGTTGATGCCGTCCCCATTTGGACTGAAGGCATTGGGAACAAAGACTTTGTATTTCTTCACTACGTCTATATAAATATCTGCCGTGGCTGTGCAGCCAAATTCATCCGTAACGACTAAGGTGAAAAGCCCGCTTTTTAGAGGAGTAGCCACCGGCGCAAAACAGTCCGTACAGGAGAGAAGTTCCGCCGGCGACCAGTCGAATGAAATGCCATCCGCCTGATTGATCAATGGGTGTAGCACTACCGACTCCCCTAAGTCAATGACCTTGTCGTCCTCCAAATCGAGAATCAATTCTTTTGGCCCTTCAATGAAAGCCGAAAACTCCCGCACGCAGCCGAGTTGGTCTTTTATATAAAAATGTTGCGAGCCTGCCGTGTAGCCGGATATCTCTTCATTCGACCCAAAGTTGAAGCCGTTGGAAGAGAAGGTATAAGGCCCTTCGCCGCCGCTGACCTGGGTCACCGTGATAATTCCGGCATCCGGCAAATCTGTGCAGCTAATGCTATTGGCGAAGAAATCAACCTGAATGGCTTCGGGCTGCGTCAATGTATAATCTGCCTCCGCCTGACAACCCTTTTCGTTTTCCACCGTGACCGAGTAGTATCCTGCTCCCAGGTTATTGGCAGAAGCTCCATGGACGCCATTGCTCCACTGATAGCTGAAACTATTGCCCGGCCCCGTGGCATTGGCCTGCAAAGCCCCATCCGTTCCGCCATTGCAGACGATACCCTTTGAGAGGCTGAGGCTCAGCCCTACCGGCGCAGAGGGCGTAGCGACCTCGACCGCGGCAGTCGTCGTGCAGCCGTCGGCATTGGTCACCGTCACCGTATAGGCGCCTCCCGGAAGCCCCGTTTCGGTGGCCGCATCGCCGCCCGTACTCCACAGGTAGGCGATGGGATTGCCGTTGGTGGAGACGAGGACTTCCCCGTCGCTCCCTTCAAAACAGGATACGGGCTGAACCTCGCCGGCCGTAGCGATGAACTGCGCCGGCTCCCCAACGGAGAATGGGAAAACTTTCGCGCAGCCTTTGGAGTCGCTCAGGGTGACCTGATAGACATTGGCGCAAAGACCGGAGGGGGATGCATCCGAACTCCCGTTGGACCAGGCGTACTGATACGGCGCAACGCCCCCGCCGGTAGTCGCGAGCAGGCTGCCGTCGCATTCCCCAAAACAGGAAGCGTCAGAGGCTATGGCCGTCATGGATAACTCGGCGGGTTCTAAAATCTCGACGGTAAAAGCCGTGTCGAAAAGAATATCCGCAATGTTGAAATGGTAAATACCGGCAACCAGGCCATTCAGGGTTATCGTTTCCCCATCCGCCGGAATCAGGCCGGCGCCGCTTTGGCCGTTGGCGTTGTTGCTCCAGGAGTATTGGTAAGGCGGCACGCCGCCCTTAGCGGTAAAACTGATGTGCCCGTCGTCGTCGCCGTAACAGTCGAGCGAGTCGAATTGAACGGTTGGAACAAAATGAATATAGTAGGGCATTTCAAAACAGGCGTCTGCGGTACAGCCGTTTGAGTCTTCGATGGTAACGCAGAAGATATCGCCCCCCACCAGATTGACGGCCAGCGCTGTGGTCTGGCCATTGGACCAGGAGAAAGTGTAGTTCCCTGCCCCGCCGGCGGCTACCGCCAGCGCCTGGCCATTGGTATTGCCCTCGCCAACGCCCTGCTCAATGATTTGGAAGGAAATTTCTATTGAATCCAGCACGGTCAGGGTCGTGTTAACGATGCTATCGCAGCCGCCCGACAGCGCGATGGTGTCGGAGTAAACCCCGCTTTGGCTATAGACTGAGCCGGCGACGGAGAAAGTCTCTCCGGCGCAGAGCACGGGGGTGAAAACCGTGATGGGCGTTTCATCTCCGGCATCTGAGATACTCAGCGAAAAATCGCCCGTGTTGAGATCGTCCAAGGCTCCGTCAATCATCACGTAGTAGGTTTCTCCTCCCTGTAGGCAGTGCAACTCAAAAGACTCGTCCAATACGCCCGGGGTGTCCTGGCTGTAAACTTCTTTGAAAGCGCCGTCGCAGGCGCCATTGGAGGACTGATAAACGGCCATCTGTATGCCGATTGGGTCGCCCACTTTATCGCTGACGGCCTCTAAAAGCACGTGTTTGGAGGGCGGCGCCTGAAAACTGAACCACACCGATTTTTGCACGCCAAAGGCGGCGGCAGGGGCGGCCTCTATATTGGAAGAACAGACATTGTTATAGGTTCCGTTGGTGGAAACGCTCCCTCCAGGCGGGACGGCGCCTAAATCTATGGCCTCGCAGCGCAGGTCTGGAGCTACCCGACTGGCGGAATGTTCTACCTCGATTCCAAACCAGCCGTATAATTGGTCGTAGGAATCCGACACGGCATCCACCAAAATGAAATAGGTCGTATTGGGTAGCGGACAGGACAGCCGCACTTCTTCATCCCAGTTGTCGGGGTTGTGATTTTGGGCAAGGAAAAAGGGAACGCCGTTGCAGGTATTATCGCTCGTACTGAACAGCGCCACCTGGAGGTTGACGGGGTCGCCTAAATTCGAGGGGTCGCTATTTGCCCGGACAATGAAATAGCTGCCCGGATCATCGGGCGTCGTGAATTGGAACCATACGCCCACATTGTTGACCCACCAGTTGCCAAAGGTTCCTGGATCGGGTTCGTTGAGGGCGGTTCCGCAGTAGTTGTTGAACTGGCTGATACCTGCATCGCCCGCTTTGACGCCTAATGGCAGGACGCCGAAATCCATGGCCTCGCAAAAGGCGTCGTTCTGGCCGGAGACGGTTCCCGAAGACGCTATGGTCAAATTGGCAGAGCCTCCCGAGCTGAGATTGGGCGGAAGCGCGATCGTGAAGTCTTGACTTCCCGACTGGGGCACGGGCACGTCTATACAGATTTCTTCCGAGCAACTGTAAACCGGCGTGCATAAGCTCAAAACGAAAGCGTCATTTTCAAAGGCTCTGAAACACACCTGAATGGCGGCGGGCACATCGGAATAACATCCGTAAGTCGCATCGAATTGAACCTTCGGAAAACTGTTGTAGCAGCCCCACAGCTCCGGATAGACGACCCAGTTCTGGTTGTCTATTTTGATGGCCCATTGCGGATCGGGGGCGTCGAAAATGTCGGTACAGGTGGTGGTGGAGGCGCCGTTGTTGACGGTAATTTTGACGTTGAGCTGAGCTATAGCCTGCTGCGCGCCGAAAAGCAAAAGAAATAGAATTGCAACCGGGGAGATGGATAATTGCTTCATATACAGTTGTTTGCCAGTGTTAGCTTTTGTTTGTTCACCAAAATAAAACGGAACTCGCACTATCAACGAGTTTGATCGAGTGTGTCGTACATTATTTTTTATGGATACCATTCTCAGAGTTTAACGACTCGTCTTTTTCATAAATGGCAAAAGTCGCTAAAATGAATTTGGGATGCCTCGTGTAGTTAAAGGTGGGAAATTAGGAGTAAAGGTAAAAAAAATTGTAGGTATTTCGGGTGAGGATTTTTTTCCGGGAAACCTTCGCTACGCAAGGTTTTCCACAGATTTAAATAGATTTTTTTTGAAAAAATGATTTTTCTGCTTTTTACCGGCCGTCCCTTTTACTTTCTTTTTTTTTAAAAAAAATAAAAAGCGAGGAGGGCGGCGATTACCAGTTCAGAATCAGTTGGGCGAGCAGGATTTTGGCGATCATAGCGGTGGGATAGACGGTGGCATAGCTAATGTTGGCGGCGCCGGATTCGTCCTTTTCGTTGGCGAAAGCTAAACAGGCCGGCTGGGTGTGCATGGCCGATACCAGACCCATCATCATATTGAAGGGCATTTTGAAAAATAGTCTGGCGACGAGCATCGCCAGGCCGGCAGTGAATATGGTGACGACGGCGCCCAGTAGGATTAACTGCAAGCCTGCCGACTGGAAAGTCGAGTAGAACGAATGGCCGGATTTCAGACCTATACCCGCGAGAAAGAAGACGACGCCAAGCTGGCGCAGGGTGAGATTGGCGTTGTAGGACATGACCCAGACGAACTTTCCGCTGCGGCCTAATTTTCCCAAAATTAGCGCTACCAACAAAGGCCCTGCGGCAAATCCTAACTTGAAAGAACTTCCTCCAGGCAGAGGGATGGGAATCATACCCAGGAGCAGACCCAGTGAAATACCGATGGAAAAACTGATGTAATCCACTTCTGAAAGTCGGTGAAAACTATTGCCGAGGAACTGGCTGATTTCCTGGATTTTGTTTCTCGGCGCCACGACTCGCACCCGGTCGCCGGCTTCTAAGACCATGCCTGCGCTGGTGGGCAGATCCACGTCTCCCCGACGGATGCGGGTGATGAGACCCTTGTATTTTTCATTCAAATTCAGTTCGCGGAGCGTTTTCCCGACGACGGCCCGCCCCGATACGAATATCCTTTGGGAAGCGATATCGGTCTCATTTTCAGGAAGATTCATTTCAGAGGGGATCCCTAAGGCCGCTGCGATCTTTTCCAAATCTGAGGCATGGCCGACAAGGGTGAGCACGTCTCCCACGTAGATGCGGGTGGCGCCTCCGGGTATTTCGATCTCGGAGGAGTCTTTAGGCAGACGCCTCGATACGACAAAATGGGGTAGTCGGGTCTGGCGAACGATCTCGCTCAGGGTTTTGCCATTTATTTCGGGATTGGTAATTCGGAGGTTGAGGTTTTCCAATTCCTCTGTGCTGAGGCCCGTGAGTATGGCTGTGGCTTCCACTTCTTTTTTCATGTCGATGCCCCAGATTTTCATGCCTGTCTGAAAGAGTAAAATGACACCCATGACCCCGATGGGATAGGTCAGCGAGTACCCGACGACCGGCTCGGCGAGCAGTTCCGCCGCCTGGCTATTTTCCCGGATGCCGGGTGTTTGTTCCAAAATGTCAACCACGGAAGCGAGGGCGGGCGTATTGGTCAGGGCGCCGGTGAAGACGCCCGCTGCCAGCGTGCTTTTCAGCCCCAGCAGATTTCCTAAGAGGATGGTCAGCAGGGCGGCGGCGACCAGCACCGCCAGCACTAAGAGATTATCCCGCATCCCCGACTTTTTGAAAGAGGCAAAAAAACTGGGGCCGGAGCGCAGGCCAATCGTATAGACGAATAAGACTAAGCCCAACACATAGACGATGTCGGGCAGAGCCATGTCGGGATGCAAAGCCCCAAAGGCCAAGCCGACGAACAACACCGCCGCGACGCCAAAGCTAAACCCTGCGATTTTGATTCGCCCTGCAAAATATCCGATGGCAATGACTAAGAAGAACAGCAGTACTTTGTTCTCCAACAGGATCTGAATAATGGCGTCGTACAGGTTCATATTTTTTTAAAAAAAATTTTAATCCTAAATGGGCTGCAAAGCTATCATGGCGGGGGATTTTCTCGCAGGTTTCGCAGATTTTCCTGTGGGTTTCGCGGATTTTTCCCGCAGATTTTCCCCGCTGATTTCAGGTGTCAGAGCCATTCATTGAACCTGCGAATAAACCAGTTCTTGGCGAACTCGGTGCAGAATGCGTAAGCTACTAAGATGGCGAGTAGCCAGGGGAAGTAGTTCAGGGGCAGGGGCTGCATTTTCAGAGCCGCCGCAAATGGCGTAAAGGGCAATGCCAGGCCGATGACCATGATCAGGGAAGTCAGCGCCACCACCGGAGCGGAAGCCCAGCTTTGGATGAATGGAATCTTCTTGGTGCGTATCATGTGGACGATGAGCACCTGCGACAACAAGCCCTCCACGAACCAGCCGCTTTGGAATAAGGCCTGCTGTTCGGGTGAATTTGCTTTGAAGACAAACCATAAGACGGCAAAAGTTGCATAGTCAAATATGGAACTGACAGGCCCAATATAGAGCATGAATCTGGCTATGCCCGAAGCGTCCCATTGTTTGGGACTTTCTAAAAAATCTTCGTCCATCTTATCCCAGGGAATGGATATTTGGGAAATGTCATAGAGCAGATTTTGTATGAGCAAATGAATGGGCAACATGGGCAAAAAGGGCAGAAAAGCACTGGCGCCCAATATGCTGAACATATTGCCGAAGTTGCTGCTCACCGTGATCTTGATATATTTGATGATATTGCCAAATGTCCTCCTGCCATATATGACGCCCTTTCGGAGCACCGTCAAATCTTTTTCCAATAATATGATATCGGCGCTCTCTTTGGTGATATCCACTGCGGTGTCCACGCTGACGCCCACGTCGGCTTCTTTCAGAGCCGCCGCATCGTTGATGCCGTCTCCCATGAAACCCACGGTATGGCCTTTGCCCCGCAGGGTTTTAATCACCCTGACCTTTTGCAGGGGATTGAGTTTGGCAAACACCGATATATCGTCAATTTCCCGGAGCAGGGTCTCGTCCGACATATTGTCTAACTCCTGGCCGTTGACGACGTGATTGACGGAGATGCCCACGTCCCTGCTGATTTTTCGGGCTACTGTTTCATTGTCGCCGGTCAGCACTTTTATCTGGACGCCCAGGTCTTGTAGCGCCTCGATGGCCGGTTTGGCGGAGGGCTTGGCGGGGTCGAGGAATCCGATAAAGCCGGTCAGCGTCATCTGGCTTTCGTCTTCTATGGAATAGTTCAACGGGTGCTGTGCATCAAATTCGCGGATGGCCACGAGCAGTACCCGAAGACCCTCCTCGTTCATCTTCGTCGAGGTTTTCAAAACCGTCTCCCGCATTTTTTTGTCCATAGGGACGATCTCGTCATTTTCAATATGCAGGCTGTGGTCTTCGCCCGGATCAAAGGCATGGGTACACAGTTCCAACATTTCTTCGACCGCTCCTTTGCAGATCAGCAGGTGCTTCCCGTCGTGCATTTTTAAAACGACCGACATTCTCCGCCGCTCAAAGTCGAAAGGGATTTCGTCCACCTTCATATAGTGTTCAGACACCTGCAAATACTCATTCAGTTCGACGTGTTCCAAAACGGCTTTGTCCATCAGGTTTTTCAAACCCGTCTGATGATAACTGTTGAGGTAGGCCCATTTTATCACCTCGTCGTCGTCCACGCCCAGCACATTTAAATGCCTCTCCAACACGACTTTATCTAAGGTGAGCGTGCCTGTCTTGTCGGTGCAGAGGATGTCCATGGCGCCGATATTCTGGATGGAATTGAGGCGCTTGACAATAACTTTCCGCTTGCTCATATTGGCGGCGCCTTTGGCGAGGTTGACCGTGACGATCATCGGCAGCATTTCCGGCGTCAGGCCCACCGCTACGGCGATGGCGAATAGGAGCGCCTCCATCCAGTCGTTTTTCAGCAGGCCGTTGATTAGAAAAATGAGCGGAACCATGACCAGCATAAAGCGGATGAGCAGGTAGCTGACCTTGTTGATGCCTTTGTCGAAATTCGTTTCCGTGCGCTCGCTCGCAATGCTTCTGCTGATGTCGCCGAAATAGGTATCGCTGCCGGTGGCGACGATGATGGCCGTGGCGGCGCCGCTCACCACGTTAGTGCCCATGAAGCCAATGTTGGGCAATTCGGTAGCCGAAAGCTTGTCGGTATCGGCTACCGGAAAGGGACTTTTTTCCACGGGCAGGGCTTCCCCGGTGAGCATACTTTCGCTGACGAACAGGTCTTTGCTCTTCAGTATCCGGCAGTCGGCGGGAATCATGTCGCCGGCGGAAAGGGAGATGATGTCTCCCGGAACCAACTCCGTCATCAGGACTTCTTCTTGTCCCTGCGGAGTTCTCAAAACGGTGGCGGTGGTGCGCACCATGCTTCGGAGCTGTTCCGCTTCCTTATTGCTGCGGTATTCCTGGGTGAAGCGAAGCACGGCGCTGACGATCACCATGATGGAGACCACGATGGCGGTCTTGTAATCTTCCTCTCCCGGCGCCGCTAAATATACGTCTATAAGTAAAGAAACGCCGGCTATTAAAATCAAAATGAAAATAAAGGGATTGACAAAGGCGTGCAGTAGTTGCACTAACCATATCGGCGCCTTTTTATGCTGTACTTCATTCAATCCGTATTGCTCTAATCTTTCCTCAGCCTGCTCCTGACTGATACCTGAGGGACTGCTTCCCCAGGATTTGTAAATCCCTATTTCCTCCTGGCGGGAAGCCTTTTTGAGCTGAGCGACGGCCTTTTCATTGAGGCCTGACGCCCCGGCGGGCGGCAGAGTCTGGTTTTTCGTCTTTTTCAAGAAATTGAACATAGTAAATCGAGAATGCCCCTAAAAGGCATTTTTTTCTGTTAAAAAATGTCTGCGTCCGGTTACCCCGTTTTTGCAATGATAGGAGAATTTGCGGCAGGGGCAAAATTTCCTCCGTAAAGCGTTTGTTTTCTGGGAGGGAAGGAGGCTTGCAAAAGAAGCGCCGGCCGGTAGGTCGTGGTTGATCTTCCACTGAGATTTACTAAATTTCCTTTTTAAAAGCGCCTCGTTACGAAGGCCGGCAGATGCTGGATACTGATAAAGGCGCTTCTAATGGTCGCTATGTCGCCAGGTTCTGTTTTAGCGTCTGTATAAATAAGTGACGAATTTCAGCGTAAGCAGGTCTTTAATTTTGGCGTTGTCTAATTCTTCAGCGTCTTGTTTCTCATGCTGCCATAAAACGAAGTTTAAAAGCTCCTGCTGTCTCGCGGTGGCAACAGTTCGGATTTTTTGAATCTGCGCATTGATTGATTAAATTGCGGCTGGCCAAAGCATGTAACTGGGCGGTGCAGAAAATCAACGCCTTCTCGTTTTGGTTGACCTGGCTCATAAAAATCTTCACCCGATATTCTTCGCATTCTTTGATCTCAATGAGACGATTTGATATTCTTTCTGAGCGCCCATTTAGGCGATTCAATTTTCCTGTGGAGATTCCGAAGTATAGGGTTTTCCGTGGATTTTTTTCACTGCTTTGAATTTGGAGAAAGTGGAAATCCTTTCTCAAATTTTCAAAAAGTCCTCTCCCAATATTTTATCTAAACCATTCAGAAGGAAGTCTGCGTCATTTTGATGGAAGCACAGGGGCGGTTTGATTTTCAATACATTTTCGTGAGGGCCGTCCGTACTCATCAGGATGCCGTACTCTCTCATGCGGTTGGCTAAGTAGCCGGCTTGGGCGGCGGCGGGTTCGAGGGTGGAAGGATCCTTCACCATTTCGAATCCGAGGAAGAGGCCTTTCCCCCGGATGTCTCCGATGATGGGGTATTTCTGTTGCAGGTCGCTGAGTCCGGCGCTCAGGTAGCTGCCGACTTTCAGAGCCTGGGTCTGTAGGTCATCTTCCCGGATGATGCTGAGGACTTCGGCGCCGACGGCGCAGGAGACGGGGTTGCCGCCGAAGGTGTTGAAATACTCCATGCCGTTGGCGAAGGCGTCGGCTACCTGGCGGGTCGTCACGACGGCGGCTAAGGGATGGCCGTTGCCGAAGGGCTTTCCTAAGGTTGCGATGTCGGGCACGACTCCCTGTAGCTCGAAGCCCCAGAATTTCTCTCCCACGCGACCGAATCCGACCTGGACTTCATCTGCGATGCAAAGCCCACCGGCGGCTCTCACGCAGCGGTATGCTTCTTTCAAATAGCCCTCTGGCAACACGATTTGCCCGCCGCAACTCAGGATGCTTTCGCAAATAAATCCTCCGGGTTTTCGGCCCTGGGATTCTATGTTTTCAATGGCGCTTTGAACGTGGGCGGCATAGAGGCGACCCGCTTCGGGGCCTTTGCGGTACAGTCCCCGGTAGGTGTCGGGGATGGGGACGATGTGGGTGTGCGCCGGCGCTCCCTTTCCGCCTTTACCATCGAATTTGTAACTGCTGATATCAATGCAGCCGCCTGTGGCGCCGTGGTAGCCCGATTCGACGGCGATCATGTCCTTCTGACCCCTGAAGGCCTGCACCATGCGAAGCGCCAGTTCATTGGCCTCGCTGCCGGAGTTGACGAAGTAGGCGACGCACAGTTCCGGCGGAAAGGTGGCGAGCAGATCTTCGGCTAAGCGCAGAATCTGTTCGTGCAGGTATCGGGTGTTGGTGTTGAGCACGGCCATCTGGCGCTGCGCCGCCCGCACTACCCGGGGGTGCTGGTGTCCTACCTGCGGGACGTTGTTCACCGTGTCGAGAAAGCGGCGCGCCTGACTGTCGTAGAGGTATTGCATATAGCCCCGGACGATGTGGAGGGGCTTGCGGTAGGACAAACTGAGATTGGCGCCTAAATGCGCTTTGCGGAATTCGATCAACTGCGCATCGGCTTTTTCTTCTTCGGACTTTGGGCTTTCCGGGAGGGGTGCGTTTTTTTCAAAATTTTTAAAAAAATCAAAATGAGGGCAGAGGCTCAACCACAGCTCCTTTTCTTCGGGGAAGGCGACGCCGGGGAAGTCGCCTTCCATGCCCAGCAAATCGAGGACGATCTGAAAATGCAGATGGGGCGGCCAGTTTCCGTTTTCTGGCGCCGGGCCGACGCTGCCGACCTGTTGAGCTGCAGCTACCGGCATGCCTTTGCGAAGGCCCTCTAAGGAGGAGCGGCTGAGGTGGCCGTAGAGGGTATAGAAAGTCAGCTCCTCCGGGATTTTATGTTCCAAAATAATTGTCGGGCCGTAATTTCCGTCTCCTTTATTGTCTTTAAAACTATGCACTCTGCCCGGAAGGACGGCTCGAACCGGCGCGCCTGCCTGCGTCCAGATATCCTCGCCGAGGTGGACGCTGCGCCATTGCGGCCCCTGGTTGCCCATGACCTGATAAGCGTCGGCGGTATAAAAGGGTCGCGCTTCTCCGTACCCGCCTATACCGATGTCGGCTTCGGCTTCTTCGAGCAGGCGGGCTATGGTTTTTTCAAATTTTTTTATGGTGGAAAAATTGTCGTTGCCGCCCAGGTCTAAACTGCTCGCGCTCAAATCGAGGCGTTGAATTTTTTTATTAAAAAAATCAATGGGAGAGGGGAGAGGGGGGATTTCTCTTTTCCATTTTTCAAAAAGGAGGCGCTTCGGGCAGGGCGTCCAGCCGCAGGCGTTCCGAAACTGAAAGTGCGCCAGTTCAGGCGGGATATTTTTCCATTTTTCCAATAAGTCCCAGGCGGGGCGCTCGCTAATGAGCAGGTACCCGTTGTCGGGCTGTTCCTGTCGGTTGATAGCGGAGGCGACGACGCTGATGAGCAGGCGCGCGGCAACCAGGCCATACAGCGCGGCGACTTCCTCCTCCCTCAGTGGGAAATACCGGTGAAAGCCCCTGAGAATATGGACGGCGGCATCGAGGGGGCGGGGCTTGTCCATGACGGCGTAAGCGATGGCGATGGCCAGGTCGGCGACCGTGCAGGTATATACAGCGTCGCCGAAGTCAATCAGGCCGACGACTTCCGGTTGTTGGAGCCTGGCGCCTACCATGATGTTGTAGTCGTTGGCATCGTTGTAGATGACGCTTCTGCGGAGTTGAGCCAGTTGGGGTTTTATATTTTTTTGAAAAAAAAGAAAAAAATGGCGGGCGAGGGTCTGCCGCTCTTCCCCCTGAATTTTTGACAGATGCGCTTCCGTCCATTCGGCCTGTGCGATGTCCCATTTAAAAGAACGATGGGCGCCGGGGTGGTCGAAGTCCTGCAATGCGCTACACAATTTCCCGCAGGCTTCGCCTAAACTTTCCAGCAGTCGGGGCGCGTGCGGACTGACCTCAGCAAAAACCCGCCCGGGTACCCAGGCGAGCAGGCGGAGATAGCGCTTCTCGTTTTCTGCATCCGAAATGAGCGTGACGGCTTCGCCTTTTTTATTAAAAATGAGTCGGGGGAGATGAAGATTTGTCGCCGCCTTTTCAAGATGTTGGAGGATGGCGTTTTGGAAATCGAGGGCTTCCCGTTTTTCTCCCGGGCGGGCAATTTTCAGGATGTATTTGTCTCCTGCGGCATTGGTCAACAGGAAGTTGTGGTCGAGTTCGCCGGGCAGTTTTTTGGCCTGGGTGTGCAGGTCGAAATGACTGGCGGCTAAGGCCTGGGCTTGTTCTTCTGTGTGGCGCTGTGGCATGTGGAATAGCTATTGGGTTTAGTGCGCGCGGGGGTTCCCGCAGATTGCGCAGATGATTTTTGAGAAAGGAGAAAACCGGTTCGGGTCTATTCGGGCTTTTTGTGTGGATTGCACAGATTTCTTTTCTGTAGATTTTTATATTTCGAAGCAGAGGTATTTTATTTCCAAAAATTCCTCTATGCCGTATTTCGAGCCTTCTCTTCCGATGCCGCTTTCTTTGACGCCGCCGAATGGCGCCACTGCGGTGGAGACCATTCCCGTGTTGATGCCGACCATGCCGTATTCGAGGGCTTCGGCTGCCCGCCAGATGCGGCTGATGTCGCGGCTGTAAAAATAGGCGGCCAGGCCGGAGGTAGTGTCGTTGGCCATCTGGATGGCTTCTTCATCTTTTTTGAAAGAAAAAACAGGCGCTACGGGGCCGAATATTTCTTCGCGGGAGAGCGCCATGTCGGTACTGGCGCCGGCCAGGACGGTAGGCTCGTAAAAGGTTCCGCCCAGGGAATGTCGCTTTCCGCCGGCGAGGACTTTGGCGCCTTTGGCTACGGCGTCGCCGACGAGCCGCTCTACTTTTTCCAGCGCTTTTCTGTTGATGAGCGGGCCGATGGTCACGCCTTTTTCCAGACCGGAGCCGACTTTCTGGCGATGTACGGCCTGGCTGAGCTTGTTGACAAATTCATGGTAAATGCCTTCCTGCGCAAAGAGGCGGTTGGCGCAAACGCAGGTCTGGCCGGCATTGCGGTATTTGGAGGCGATGGCGCCCTGTACGGCGGCGTCCACATCGGCGTCGTCAAAGACGATAAAGGGGGCGTTGCCGCCGAGTTCTAAGGAGACCTTTTTGACGGTAGAGGCGCACTGCAGCATGAGCAGCTTGCCGACCTGGGTGGAGCCGGTAAAAGAGAGTTTGCGCACGAGGGGATTGCCTGTTAGTTCGGCGCCCACGGGGACGGGGTTGCTGGTCGTCACCACATTGAAGACGCCTGCGGGGATGCCGGCTTCTTCTGCCAGCGCGGCTAAGGCGAGCGCAGAGAGGGGCGTATCCTCGGCGGGCTTCACGACGAAGGTGCAGCCTGCCGCCAGCGCCGGCGCTACTTTTCGGGCAATCATGGCGTTGGGAAAGTTCCAGGGCGTGATGGCAGCCACCACGCCGACGGGCTGTTTCAGCGTGACGATGCGCTTGTCAATGGCATGGCCGGGGATGAGGTCGCCATAGATCCGCCGGGCTTCTTCCGCAAACCATTCGACGAAAGAAGCGCCGTATTTGATTTCGCCGAGGGCTTCCGCTAAGGGCTTTCCCTGTTCGGTAGTCAGGATGAGGGCGAGATCCCGGGCGTTGGCCATTTGCAGGTCGAACCAGCGGCGGAGTGTGGAGGCGCGCTCTGCGGCTGTTTTGTCCCGCCAGGCGGGGAAGGCGGCATGGGCGGCTTCGATGGCCTCGCGGGTTTCTTCGGCGCCCATGTCCGGCGCCTGGGCGATTGTTTTTCCGTCGAAGGGATTTGTGATAGGGTAAAATTTGTTGTCGCGGGCATTTCTCCACTGGCCGTTGATGTAGGCCTGTTGGCGGAGGAGACTGGTATTTTTGATATTCATATCGCTGAATTTTAATTTTTGAAAATGGAGGATGTCCGGCAGATTTCCCCGTAGATTGAGCAGATTTCCCCGCGGAGTTTGGAGTTTTTTTGTGAGTTTTTTCTGTAGATTTTTTTTGGATTTTGGGCTTTGGATGGGAAGTTCTGCTCTTTCCTCTGTTGAATCCCATTTCAAAACAACTTCATTACGGATGCTGTTGAGGTTTAGCTGATTAAAACGGGCGGGCAATTTGGCTCAATTTTAGCAGTCTGGCGCTATCTTATCCCCCTTTCGATAATTCCCTTTCATTTCTTTCAGACTTTATTCCCCCTTTTAAGGCTTCGGCTATCTCGTTGACGGCCTCTCCTGCTGTCCGACTATATTCGACAGTGGACGCCTGTTGGGAAATGGTTCGGGAGTCGCTATGCCCACACCTGCTATGAACAAAACTTTTTTAAAATGCGCATTGGAGTTCTAATATCTGTAAGGAGGGTTTTCCTGTTTCTTCTTTTGGCGGCTCACCTGATGAGTTTCGGGATGTCGGATGAAAGGAATGAAATTTTCTCGCCATTCAGTGAAAATTTAGAAGCATCCACCTTTGACCTGACCGCCCTTTCCACTTTTGAAAATAAAGAAAAAGAAAATCCCATATTCGAAGGCCTTAGCCTTAATTTAAGTCTTGCTCAGGTTCAGGATCCTGTTCCCATATTTGTAGATGGCAGCAGTTCCACCCGATGCCAGGGCGCAGGCAAAGTAAGCTACACTGCGACGATTTCCGGCGCCTTGCCGATTACTTATTCGCTCGACACCGCCAGTCTGGCAGCAGGCAATACAATTGATGCAGCTACGGGAGAAGTGACTTATAAGGCGGACTGGGTGGGCGCTTCCGTCATTACGGCTGCGGCTGTGACTGATAACGGCCCCAGGACGGCTAATCACACCGCCACGACAAAGCCTACGGTGGGGACGCCTGTATTCGACTTAGGCCCGACTTCCATACGCTGCCCTAAGGAAGAGGCGGTGCTTTATATGGCTACTGCCGCCAATGCCACGGAAATTTCCTATTACTTAGACCCTCTCAGCGAGGCTTCCGATTATCTTTTTCTCCATCCTTGGGGTACTCCTTATTTGACCTATAAACAAAATTGGACGGGAGCGGTGACGATCTATGCGGAGGCTTCGGGTTGTGGCGGCCCTAAGGTAGCCGCACACGTGGCGATGACCGAAGACCTCGTTGCCAATGACGACTTCTACTCCCTTTGTCCGGGAGTGCCTTATAGCAATCGGGTCACCTACAACGACAGCAATTTGAGCAATCCCACTTTCTCCATTATCGTCATGCCCCAGCACGGAACGCTGAGCATGGATACCACCGGAAAGTTTGTCTATATGCCTTTGACGATGGAATGTTTGGAGGACTTTTTTGTGTACGAGGTTTGCAATCGGCCATCGGGCTGTTGCGATGAGGCAACCGTTCACCTGGCCATAGGGGATAATGTGCCGCCCGTCATACAAAACGTTCCCGCCGATCTGACGGTCAACTGCGATCAGGAGATTCCTCCGGCGGCGTTTGTTTCTGGTTTTGACAACTGTCCGGGCATCTCCATTGATATGGTAGAGAGCATTGTTCAGGATGAAGAGGAAGCTTGCAGCAACACCTATAATATAGTGAGAACCTGGACGGCCACCGACCTCTGTGGAAATTATAGCGCGGCTACGCAGACGGTTAGGGTAGAGGATTTGATCCCGCCGGAACTGTTTCGCCTTTATACCCTGCCCAATGGAAAAAAATTAATCGGCGGCGTGGCACAACAGATGACGACGGCCTGGCGGCACATCAATTTTCCGGTAGCTTTCAGCGAGGCGCCCTTAGTGTTTGCGCAGGTAGTTACGAAGGAAGACGATGCGGCGGCGATTGTACGCCTGCGCAATGTTTCCGATCTGGGATTTGAAATGAGATTGT
This sequence comes from uncultured Saprospiraceae bacterium, assembly GCA_964643005.1. GTDB lineage: Bacteria > Bacteroidota > Bacteroidia > Chitinophagales > Saprospiraceae > UBA6168. The sequence continues at coordinate 35,703 of CAZXQI010000023.1, forward strand.
CGGAAGAGGAAAGCGCCGACGATATTCACCTGCCTGAGGCAGTGGCCTGGATAGCCATCGAACCGGGTTTGGTGGAGGACTCTTATCAACTAATCGCCGGTAAGATAACCGGACTGACAGATACCATTCAGACGGTCAGCTTTGATTCGGCTTTTGACGAGACGCCCGCTATGATTGCCTGTCTGCAAACCACCAAAGAAAAGGATCCGGTAACGGTGCGCTTTGATAATGTCACAACGACCGAAGCGGATGTGTATCTTCAGGAAGAGACTTCCGAAGATGCGGAGACGGCACATGCAGGGGAAACGCTGGCCTACTTAGCTTTTGAACCCAACCTGGTTTTGAAGGATAAAAACGACGATTTTATAGGCGAAACGGGTTTCGCCATTTTGACGGACAACTGGACGCATGTTTATCTCCAAAATGAGTACAATAAGCCGGTAGTCATTCTGGGCGGCGCGACGAATAACGACGGGGAGCCGCTGACCCTGCGGGTACGCAATGTGACTGCCGACGGCTTTGACCTCCGCATACAGGAATGGGATTATCAGGATGACATTCACGGAGTGGAAAAGGTGTTCTATTTGGTGATGGAAGGAAATATTCCCTTCGCCAAAGAAAATTATTGCACAGAAAATACCCTGCTTTTGCAACTGGGCTACAACCTGTTTGCGGGGGATAACTGCGAAAACCAGCCTGTTGTCGATTACCAGGAAAGTTCCGTCATGGAAGAGGGCAGAGGTTTAGTCGTCACCCGTACCTGGTCTGTTGCCGATGGTTGCGGCAATACAAGGGTGGTGAGCCGCATAGATACCTGCAATATTGCCGCGGTGCAAATCAGGGCTTTGTTGGGCGGCGCCCTGATTGGCAACCAGTCCGGCAATTACCTGATGCGGGACGATCTTCGGACGAAGGGACTGATTCCTCTGACCGAACCTTATTCCGGATACAGCGATTTTGAACAGCGGGGCGATGGCGGCAGCGAGGACATTGACCCTGGATTGCTGTCCATTACGGGAGAAAATGCCATCGTGGACTGGGTCTTTGTGGAAATAAGAGACCCCATTAACGAGGGAGAAGTGCTGGCTACCCAGTCGGCGCTGGTACAGCGAAAGGGCGCTGTGGTGAACACTGAAGGTGAACCCGTTCTGCGCTTCCCAACATTGAGCGAACGAGATTACTACGTAGCCATCCGGCACCGCAACCATTTGGGAATGATGACCGATGCGCCTCATTATCTGAGCCTGTCCAATCCTCCTGTCGTCGATTTTTCGGATCTGAATCTGCTGGTAAGGGGGGATATTAAAGCGGGTAAAACTTTGGAAACCAAACGGACTCTATGGCCCGGAGACCTGGACGGCAACAGAAAAGTTGCCTACCAGGGACCAGAGAACGACGCATTTAGCCTCTTTTCCATTCTACTTTCCGATCCTTCCAACACAGGTCATTTGACCAACTACGTAAAAACAGCCTACGACCGCAACGATTTAAATATGGATGGCGCGCTCATTTACCAGGGGCCGGGGAACGATCGGGCTTTTCTGCTCTTTTACACGGTTCTGAGCCACCCGGGCAACACTTCCAAACTGGCCAACTTTATCGTTTCGGAGATACTGCCTTAGCGCGGGCGGGGTGGTTTTGAGGGGTGAATGATGGCCGGGATGGGAAGGAATGACTTGTCCTGAAATAGGTTTATACTAAACCAGTGTAAAAATGGACGAGAATAAGCAAAAAATCTGAGCTATTAGTTACCCTCGATTGATTAGACCAAATACATGCAAAGTTAAGTTGATATTAAGCTGCATTTAGATAAATTAGTTTTGGTTTCTGCATACTGATTCCTTGATGCTTTCTGTTATGATATCTTTCCAACCAGGTTTTAATCCCTATGAACAGCTCTAAGCCGTCATCCTTAGGGTTTAGATAGACATATTGATACTTCAGGGTTCGCCAAAATCTTTCGATAAAAATATTGTCCACACATCTTCCTTTGCCGTCCATGGATATCCGGTTTCCTTCATCTTTTAAGTAATTTACATATTCATAGCAAGTAAATTGAGAGCCTTGATCCGAGTTTAGAATCTTTGGTTTTCCATGAGTCTCTATGGCCTGCCGGACTACTTTTAAGCTTTCTCCGGCTTCTAAACTATTACTCAGACCCCAAGCCACTATATACCGGCTAAATACGTCAATTATGGCTGTCATATACATAAAACCATTTTTCATTGGAATATAGGTAATGTCAATCTGCCAAACCTCATTGGACTTTACTACGGTCATATTCTTTAATAAATACGGATAGACATACTTGTTTTCACCTCTTTGAGTCAAAATTCTACGCGGATAAATCGGCATTATTTCAGCCTTTCGCATCAGTCTGCGCACGCGCTCATAGCTCATCCTGATACCCTGTTCTTCTAACATGCTCTGCATAGTTATCACTCCGGCAGTGGGTTCCTCCATGATGTGCTTATCCATTAAATGCATTGCCTCAAGGTTTTCCTGACTTTCACCTTTGGGCGCATAATACACACTGGATCGGTTAACATCTAAAAGCTCGCATTGACTACGAATGCTGAGATTTTCTTCTTTTTTAATCATTAAT